>JAIWOJ010000187.1 GCA_020216965.1 Prosthecobacter sp. | reverse complement strand
TAGGCATGGCTGGTGCGGACGCCATAGTTCAGCACGCCTTCATCCCAGCGAAAAGTGGGCATCTGGCTGATGCCGACGATCTTCCAAGTGCCAGGCGGCGTGGCAAGGTGTCCGCTACCTGGGGTGATGGGAAGGCTGGCGAGCAAGCGGTCGCCCTCATAGACGCCAAGGAGCTTTTCGCGGGTATCAATGCGGATGATACGGCGATCCACAAATTCTGGCACGGCAGGGAGTCTGGGCACTGGCTCAAGTTGCTCGATCAAGAAGGGTTCTGCCACCTTGGGCACCCGGACATGGTCACCTGGCTTCAGGCTGCTCATTTTGGTCGGTAGGTTCAGCCACTCGATCAGCTCTGGGGAGGTATGGTAGCGCTCGGTGAGGTATTCCAGCAGGGAGGCGTAGGGGAGGTATTTTTTGCGACTTTGCAGGGAGGGCTTGGACGGCACGTCACCGACGAAGCGTAGCTCCTCCTGCTGAATCACATGGGTGGTATAGAGCTCGGTGATGCTGGATAGATCCAGGTCATGCGCCTCGATTTCCGTCTGTGGCAGACCCTGGGCATCCTGGTAGCGCTTGAGTGCTTTGGTGGTGAATTCGCCAGGGCGGCCATCCACTTTCCCAGGGCAGAAGAGCTTGGCATCTAGGAAAAGCTGGAGCCGCAGGATGGGCTCAATGGGCTCCGGTGCTTTCGGTAGGGGCTGGGCTTCTGACTGCGCCTCAGCGGACATCAGGCCGACGAGGCTGAGAACCAGGATGCAGGACAGCGGTTTCATCATGGGAAGGGGTAGGAGCCTGCTAGGGCGCTGTTCATTCTGCAGCTATCAGGCCGGTTTATTTCGTCAAGGGCACGAGAGCTTCCTCTTCTTCTTCGGCCCAGCGATCGACATAGGCACCGGCTTCTTCTTCCTCCTCTTCTAGGGGCGCAAAGCGCTCGGAGCGGAAGCCGAGTTCCTGCTTGATGCTGGAGTGGGGGTCTTCGGGATTCTTCAGCTCTTTCAGCAGCAGCAGGATGTCAAATTCAGCATCGGTGAGCTTGAGATTCGCGTCTTCATCCAGGGCAAACTTGGGCTGGCTGCGCCCTGGGGCAATGGCGCGGACGGTATAGACTTGATCCTTTTTGGGCAAGGCCCGGTAGAGGTCATAGACCCAGGGATCGAACTGATCATTGATGCAGACGACTTTTTGACCGACGGAAAACATGGCGGGTAGTGAGAGGAACGGGGATAGAGAAGAAAACGAACCGCAAGGGGCTTGGGATGGGATGTCATTTCCGCCCGAGGGCGTCCAGATGCTGATGCAGGCGGCGGGCTACCTCGGCCACGACGTCAGGCTTTTCCACACAGCCGTGCCAGTGGGGGACCACACACTCTGTGCCAGTGGGCAGATGGGCGCTGGCGTAGGGCACCACCCCATCACTACTCTGCTCTAGGGGATTTTTGCCAATGCGCCCGATGATGCTGTGATGCGGCACGGAAAGGGGCTGTGCATTCATGGCGGCAAGGTAAGGATGGCGTGGGGATAGGGTGTCCAGGCTGAGGAAGGCATAAGCCCCCCAGTCACGGATCTGGGGATTCAGGGCATCAAAATTGCCCGTCATGAGTTCAGAGGCGAGCAGGAGGGTATCGACAGGCAGGCGGATAAACTTCGACAAGCGCATTACGAGCCCCTTGTCCGCGAGGTCGCTCCCACGGTGGGGCACGGTGATGAAGACCAGCCTCTGAACGAAAGGCAAGCGCTGGAAACGGAGCCTTTTGAGAAGCTCTTGGCGGGACTCATCTGAGAGCAGCAACTCTTCAGGCGGGCGCTGAAAGTAGGCATCCCAGAAGGCATCTCCAGAGTCCACCGCCTGGAGGCGGCTGAGCAGGCCGCCCATGCTGTGCCCTACCAGGACGGTGCTGCGCAGGCCAGGGTCATCGCCCTCCGGGTCAAGCCGCTGGCGCGCCTCCAGCAGGCTCTCTCGCAGTCGGCTAGCTGTCGCAGGCACAGCGAGACCGGTGGGATAGAGGAAATACCAAGGCTGATAGTGCCTGCGTAGCCGCTCATCGGCAGCAATGGCATGGACGCAGTGCAGCCAGATGTGTGGATCACTCATCAGGCCATGGACAAAGACCACGGGGATGCGCTTTGGGTCATAGGCATCCAGCAGGTGGAGGCGACTGTCTGCCAGCACCTTTTCTGGATACAGCAGCCCTGCCAAGGAGAAGCCGCTCAGGAACTTGCGATCCAGCGCCAGGACTCTCGCCGCAGTGTAGTCGGCAGCGAGGGGCTTGCCAGGCAGAGGCTGGCTTTGCCGAGTTGCAGACTGGCGCATGGGGTCAAAAAATCGCAGCACAGCGTGGCGCGGTGAACCTTGGGGTGCGGGCTTGAAATCCACGATGGCAGTGAGGGCGATGTAGGCACCATTCGGGGGTAGGCTACCGTGCCCATTGAGGCCGTTTTCTGGGCGCAAGACTTGGGCGACGATGGGCACACCCAGCCCCTCCTGCACGGCACGATTGAGGTCGCCAGGGCGGCGGACTTCGTCCGCGAGCATCAGACGATCCAGGCACTGGGGAGAAAATTCCGCAGGCGTGCTAGGGGGTGGTAAATCAAGAATGAAATGCGTGCTGCTGTTGCCACGGACTTCCGTTCCATCCTGCCATTGGGAGGGGTTTTGCCTGCTGGCCCAGGTCTTGAGCACAGATGCCAGGGCATCTTCATACTCACGCTCTTCCTGGGCAGTCCTGCGGCCTCTGGCAGCCATGGCATCCCAGGCTAAAGCAGCGCGCGCCAGGCCATGGGCGATGCGTTTTTCAGAGGCGCGGCTCCAAGACCAAAAAGGCTCCCTCACACGCGGTGCCTGCGGAGGCTGCACGCAGGCTGCGAGTAGGAAGCAGCCTAGCAAAAGGAAGGGTAGAGCAGGGGTGGAGGGCACGAGACATCAGCCATGCACCGCCGCGCCGAGAGCTGTCAAGGCACCTCAAAGACCTTTTGAGTGGTGGGGTCTAGGGCCAAGGAACCACTCGGCAGGCCGGTGACGTCCAGCTCACGATACGGGGGGTAGGGGCTAATGACACGACCAGGCTTGCCCGCCTTTTTGCCGCGCAAAAAGCTGCCGCTGCCGACCGTGGCGGTGGGCTGCTGATCTGCGCCTTTGGGGCTGGACGCAGCATCCGCAGGTTTGCGGCCTGGCAACTGCTGGGGCGCACCCGTGGCTGGCGGACTAGGCTCGATCGGAGCGGGGGGTGGGGTTTCTCGGGTGATGGCGGGGGGCCGGTAGCTGCTCGGAGGTGCCGTGTTGGCGGGCGGGGTTTCTGCCTTTTTGCTTGTGCTTGAAGAGCTCTTTTTCTGGGCTGGGGCCGCCTTGGAGGTGCCAGAGTTCATCCGGCTAGTAGGCGGCATGGCGGGCACCCCGGTGCGCGGGGCGGGCGCAGTTTCATACCTCGGTGCCTGCCCAGGCACGGGCTGGTAATACGGCTGCTGCGGCCCATAGGCCCCCTGGGGTGGCTGGTCTAGCCTACCCTGGGGTGGATAGTAGGGCTGGGCAGGGGGAGCATCACCATAAAAGACGCGCCGAAACATCTCTCCAAAACGGCGGCCAAACGTGGGCAAAAACTCCATGGGACTGACATACTGCCCCTGGGGCTGGCTTTGATAATAGGAAGGCTGCTGGGTGTATCCACCCTGGCCCTGATACTGCGGCGGATACTGTGGCTGCCCCTGGGGGTAGGCATACTGTCCCTGGGGAGCGGTGCTGTAAGGCTGGGGATAGGGCTGCGCCTGTCCTCTTGAAACGACGGCACATAAAGCAGCGAGCACGAGCCAGGAGGCACCGTAGGAGGGGGAAATCATTTTCATGATGTTAAGGATTCTTGACTTTTCGTTCGCGGCAAGCGCTTTCTCGGATGCCTGCCTGAGCGGTTTCAGACCGCAAAGACTGCTGCTCTATTCGACTTTCATGCAGCGCTCGGATGACATTCACTCCTGCATTTGACGTCGTTTCATCCCTGGCTTATGCGCTGGACAATGTCTTTGCCGCACTGTCATCGGCGTTCGGGTTTCACGATTTTGGAATCTCTCACGCTGCTCGTCATCTCGATTCTCCTCATTGCCGTGGCTGTGCCTGTGCTGCTGGTGCGCTACGGGGTATGGAAGCCGGCAAAGCCCGTGGAGCATGAGCGCCCTAAAGATCTGGTGCCCAAGGAATTGAAGTCTGGTGATCCCGATGTGAAACTGGTCTTGCCAGAGCCACCACGACTGCCCCCTGATGCTGTAATACGGAGTTCCAGGTTTGATCCTCCCAGTGCTGACACTCCGGCACCCTCGACGCCGAGCCAGGGGAGCCCTGACAAACCTCTCGATGTGCCCCAGGCAGCGCCTTCCCGCCCGAGCGCGGCCCCAGACGCAGGCGCGGCCCAAGCATCCCCAGCTCCCCCTTCCCCCCAGCTCCCAGGTGAGGAAGCTAAGAAATAGCAGGGGGCTCATGGCCCCTGGCCTGCTCACTCCGCCTTTGCACGCCCTTCATGCCAGAAGCCGACCCGACCGCAGACGAAGGCAGCCCTGCCCCCCGGAAGCGCCGCAGGATCTCTGCGGATGAGAAACTACTGCTGGACCGCATCAAGGCGCGCGAGTCTGGCCAACCGCAGACCCCAGAATCTGGCCAGCCAGCGCTGAGCCCCCGGCCCACAATGCCTCCTCCACCGAAGGCAGAGGTCGGGGGCCTAGGGGCGGCCTATCGGGTGGATGATTCCCCGCCGAAACGCCAGGAAGAGCCTGGGCCACAGAGCCCCTTGAGGGCATTTTTCGCGCACCCTCTGGTGCGTGGTGCTCTGCGGCTGCTGAAGCTCATGGTGCGTGCTTCCTGCCTTCTCTACCTCGTTTGCCTGATCGGGGTAGCTTGGGCGATGAATGAGTATGGCCAGGCCAATGTCACCACGGCCACCCTCATGTATCTGCCGCCGCTGCTCTGGCTGATGCCTGTGTTTTTCCTCATCCCAGCGGCGCTGCTTTTTGATTGGAAATCTCTCGTGCTTCTGCTGCTGGGCACGGGTTGGTACCTCACCGGGCATCTGCATTGGCAACTGCGCGGCAGTGGCGAGCCACCTGCCCCGGAGCCCTTTGCCCAGCTAAGGCTGCTGAGTTGGAACCGGGGCCAGAGTGGCTCCACCTCCCTCGGACCGATCAAGGAGGCTCTGAAGCCGGATTACATCCTGCTGCAGGATGCCGCAGGGCGTGGCGGGCGTTACCGCCATGTGCCTGAGTATCGTGAGTTTCGTGAATTTGTGGATGCTGGCGAGTTTGTGTTGATGAGCCGGTGGCCTGTCCTCGGCTCTCAAAACCTGACCATGACCCTGCCCAACGGCACGGTGACCAACCTCGGCGCGGCGCGTTTCATCGTCCTACATGCAGGCCGTCGCGTGGTGCTGTACAATATCCACCTGCCCAGCCC
>JAIWOJ010000186.1 GCA_020216965.1 Prosthecobacter sp. | reverse complement strand
CAAGAGGGCACGCACTATCATAAAAGTGTAAATTTCAGAACCGCTAGAGCGCGGCATCTGTCAGGAATTTCTCGAAGCTGCTGGAAATACTATGCCTGAAAGCCTGCGGTCAAATGTTGGCAACCCTCCCTCTCGAAAACACAGCCTGCAAATCTCGCAGCTTTGAGACTCAGATTTAGCTCTTCCCCCTCTTTCCTCCTGATTTTCTTAGTATTCTCCTGAGACGAATGATGCCAAATGTCCGCCTGGGGCATTTCGATGGTCTTTTTTCCGTCCCCTCTGAACCTTGTAGGGTCTGCTTTTTGTCTGAGCCTACCTCAATTGCTTTTCGGGCTCCCGAAAACCCTCTTTCTCTTGAGCGATTCGCATCCAGCCTGTCTGCACAGGCAAGATGCCGATCCTCCGACTTCTGAGTTTTCGGCGTCCCCGATGTTTTTTTGCCACGATGGTGTGGTGTGTCAGACCGATGATCCCAAAATTCAGCCCGGATGCTGCCTTTCCTAGCAACAGCGGCATTCCTGCCCGACGAAGAGCCCTTTCTGGGACAAAAGGCTCCCGCCTCGCGTAACGCGCCTGCCGCTTTCGGTTAGAAACCAGGGAAACAAGTGCTTGTCTGAAAATTTATTGTAATTATAATAAACTCATGTTTTTACCCACTCATCCCTCCTCCAGTTTCCTTGCCCGCTCTTCCGGCAGTGAATCAGCCTCTTTCCTGACGGAGCCCCTGATGAAGATGGCCCAGCGCAGGCCCGATAAACCCTGCCTCTACCAAGGACAGATGACGACGGTGGAAAAGGTCTGGGAACGCGTCTTGCGCGCCAGCACTTGGCTACAACGCAATGGCGTGGAGCCTGGAAGCATCGTCCTCATGGCGCTCTCTGCGGATCATCCTGATGCCCAAGTGCTGGCGCTGGCCGTGACCCACGCCGGGGCCACGGTCTCCATGCTGCCCACCCACCTCACGCAGGAGCGCTTTCAGAGAATCGTGGAGACTTCAGAACCGTCTTGCGTGTTCCTGGATGCAGGCACGGCAGAGTTTCGCGGCTTGGTGGATTCCGTCCTCACCGTTTGGATGACGTCTGGCCTCAATCAAGGGGAGTGGAATGAAGCAGAGCTGGATGAGGTGTTCGCAGAGCGCCCCGCCTGGGGCATGCCCTTCGCAGGAAAGGCAGAGAGCCCAGCCTTTCTGGTCTATGACAACGCAGGGCAGGATCAGGGAAGAGTCCTGACACACCGGAACCTCATCGAGATGATGGCAGGGAAACATCCCCATGCGCCCCAGCTTGCTGCCACACTCCCAGGTAGCCAAGATGACCTGCACACCGACCTGCTGCATTTTTGACAAACGGCTCGCCTAGGCACGGTCTCGGAGGCGCACAGGTCAGATTTCTGTACCAGGCTCCGGCTCACCGCGGAAGGTGCCAGAGCCGACCAAGCGCTCAAAAATCGGGCTAGCCATCAGCGTGGTGATGACGGCCATGATGGCAAGCATGGCGAAGATTTCTGCGGAGATGACGCCGCGCTGTAGGCCGATGTTGATGATAATCAGCTCCATCAGCCCGCGCGCATTCATCAGCACGCCGATGCCCATGGCCTCCTTATTCGAGATCCCAGAGGCCCGGGCCGCCGCCCAGCAGGCCACCCCTTTCCCCAGGATGGCTGCAACGAGCACCGCACCGCACAGGAGCCATAGGTAGCCCGTATTGAGCAGCCCCAGACGTGTATTGAGGCCAGAATAGGTAAAAAACAGCGGCAAAATCAGCGCCACCGCCAATGGCTGCGTCCGCTCGATCAAGGTTCGGCTGACCACGCCGCGTGGCATGGCGCTGCCCATGACAAAAGCACCAAACACCGCGTGCAGCTCGATGTAATCCGTCCACCACGCCCCCAGGCACATGAGCGCCAGGAAGAAGGCGTATTCGGCGTCGCTCAATTTCCCCCGACGCTCAATACCCGCCGCATAGAGCGCCAGAACCGGACGAATGACCACCTGCGCCAGCACCACATAGCCGATGCCACCGCCGATGCTCAGCAGGGCGTGGGAGAAGTCGCCATTAAAGCTCGCCAGCACCACCGCCAGCATCCCCCAGGCCGCCGCATCGTCGATCGCCCCCGCGCCGATCGCCACCGTGCCCATTGTGGTGCCCGCCAGCCCTTTGAAATGAATGATGCGCGCCAGCATGGGAAAGGCCGTGATGCACATGGAGGCCCCCATGAAAATCATCGCGTTACGCAGCGAAGTCGCCTGCGGAAACAGGCTCGTGTGCTCATGGAAAAACCATCCCACCGCCGCCCCCAGCACAAACGGGGCCGCCATGCCTGCGAAGCTGACGGCCACCGAGGCACCAAAGCGCTTGCGCACAATGTCCATGCGGAACTCCAAGCCCACGATGAACATGTACAGCGCCAGCCCCAACTGGGAGACGGGAAAGAGCACCTTCATCGACTCCTTCGGGAACAGCGCCTCCCCCACCTCCGGCCAGAATAGGCCCAGTAGCGATGGCCCCATGCACACCCCAGCGATCATCTCTGCTACCACCTGCGGCTGCCCAAAACGCGCCGCGATGATGCCTACCAAGCGGCAAAAGATGAGGATGATGCCCAACTGGAGGAAGAACTGGATGGCGAGTTGTAGATTGGTCATGGAAACTTCAGTCAAGGGCCGCAAAGACGCCGTATGGCATCCCATGCCAGATTGAAAACAAAAATAGACTCTTGCGATGCCATTCATCGCGAGACGGCATCACCACCAGCCTCTGCTTTGCCATCTCACGGTGCCTGCGCCGCCGCTCTTTTTTCATCCACAGTTTGAACCTAGGCGCAAGCTCTCCACCTATCTGGAAATAACTCGTCAACATGGCCCAGCCTGAGCGCAAAACCTCCTCTCCCTCCGCATCGTCTGCCAGAGGCAGTGCACGCGGACGCTCATCCCCCAAGTTGGGTGACCAACTCGCCCTACCCTTGAGCGACCAAGAGCGCCGTGCCTCCCGCAAGCAGTTGGATCAACTGCACCCCGGCAACCGTCTCCGGCTGATGTTTGGCCAGCCCCTGCTGCCTCAAGAAGGGGATGCTGCTGAAAAATAAACTTTTGGCACCGGGGGATGGGATCCTTTGCCAAAAATCGGATTGTGCCTTCCCTTGCTTTCCTGGGCAGCACCCCTAATCTGCGAGCCCTTTTTGCCCAACCCAAAAACGAACCAACACCCAGAAACAGACCATGAGCAATCTTAAGCACGTCGCGGTCGTCGGCGCCACCGGAGCGGTGGGGGTGGAAATGCTGCGCTGCCTAGAGCAGCGCGGATTTCCCGTCGGCCAGCTCACCCTTCTCGCGAGCGCCCGCAGCGCTGGAAAGAAGATGAAATTCAAAGGTGAGGACGTGACCATCCAAGAGCTCACACCCGAGAGCTTTGCGGGGGTGGAGATCGCTCTGTTCAGCGCCGGTGGCAGCATTTCCCGCGATTTTGCCCCCCATGCTGTGAAGGCGGGTGCCGTCGTCGTGGACAATTCCTCCTTTTACCGCATGGATCCCAAGGTGCCCCTGGTGGTGCCAGAGATCAATGCTGCGGATGTGAAAGGGCACCAAGGCATCATCGCCAACCCCAACTGCACCACGGCGATCTCCCTCATGGCACTTTATCCCTTGCACCAGGCTTTTGGCGTCAAGCGCATCTTCGCCAGCAGCTATCAGGCCGTTTCCGGCACGGGGGCGCAGGCCATCGAGGAACTCGCCAAGCAAACGCGCGAATGGGCTGCGGAAAACCGTGCCTGGGACGCCGCGAAGTTGGCCTCCCAGCCACACGTCTATCCCCATCAGATCGCCTTCAATGCCATCCCGCATGTCGATTCCTTCCTCGATAGCGGTTACACCAAAGAGGAAATGAAGATGGAAAATGAGGGGCGCAAAATCATGCACCACCCTGGCTTCCGGGCCTCCGTCACCTGCGTGCGCATTCCCGTCTTCCGCGCCCACAGCATCGCCATCAGCGCTGAGTTTGAAAAACCCGTGGATCTCGCCCAGGCCCGTGCCGTGCTCGCCAGCGCCCCTGGTCTCGATGTGATCGATGATCCAGCCAGCAAGCACTATCCACTGGCGCTCGACATCGCCGGGCGTGATAACTGCGCCGTCGGTCGCCTGCGCCTGGACTGTGCACTGGACAATGGCCTCGCCTTCTGGGTCGTCGGGGACCAGCTCCTCAAAGGCGCGGCACTCAATGCGGTGCAGATCGCCGAGTGCCTGCTGTGACGGATCATTCCCGTATGAAAAGGCGGCCTTGCCAGATGCGTAGTCGTCCGCCCTTCTGTGCTCTCTTTTTTTATGAAAAAATACAACGTCGGCATCATCGGCTATGGCTGGGCAGCCACCGCCCACATTGACGCAATCAACGCCACCAAGCAGGGCAAGGTGGGAGCCATCTACTCCTCCCGTCCGCTGGATGCTGCTGAGCTCAGCGCCAAGCATGGCGGCCCCATCAAGGTCTATAACGACCTCGATGCCATGCTGGCAGATCCTGAGATCGATGTGGTGGACATCACCAGCTATCCCAGCCAGCACCGCAATCAGGCCGTGGCTGCCGCCAATGCCAAAAAGCACATCATCCTGGAAAAGCCCATGGCAAATTCCCTCCAGGAAGTGCGCGAGATTGTTTCCGCTGCCAAGGCCAACGGCGTCAAAGGTTGCGTCTGCTTTGAGTGCCGCTTCTCCGGCCAGTTCACCGTCACCAAGGCTCTGATTGACCAAGGGCTGCTCGGCGACCTGCATTACGGAGAGGTGGACTACTATCACGGCATCGGCCCCTGGTATGGCCAGTTCCGCTGGAACACCGGCAAAAAAGACGGCGGTAGCGCCCTGCTGACGGCGGGTTGCCATGCCCTCGACGCCCTCCTGATGGTCATGGGCGGGGAAGTGGACAGCGTCACAAGCTTCAGCACCAAGAGCAAGAGCGAGATCTTTGCCCCCTACGAGTATGACACCTCCAGTTGCACCCTTATCCGCTTCAAAAACGGTGCCGTAGGCAAATGCGCAGCCATTGTGGACTGCCTCCAGCCCTACTACTTCCACACCCACCTCGTTGGCAGCCAGGGCAGCCTACTCGACAACAAATTCCATTCCAACAAGCTGCACACCGACAAAAAAGCCTGGAGCAACCTCTCCATGCACATGCTGGACAGCGGCGACGTGGCTGACCACCCCTACCAGACCCAGTTCCAAGCCTTCTTTGACGCCCTAGATGAAGGCCGCGATATGCCCCTGACCAGCTTCCCAGAGAGCCTTCGCAGCTTTGAGGTCATCTTCGCCGCAGACCGTAGTGCCGAATTGGGCGGTGTACCAGTCAAGGTGTCTGACCTTAGCTGAGAGCCTTTTCTACACGCCCGAATACAGCTTTTCTCGCAGTAGGAATGCCCTGTTGCCTGAGAAAGAGACATCTGGG
>JAIWOJ010000185.1 GCA_020216965.1 Prosthecobacter sp. | reverse complement strand
AGACCGACGAAAACGCCGATCGCGGCGACAAAGCTAAGTTTGCCTGGATAGCTCATGGTGAGTTGGCTCATGAGCACGGCCAGCAGCAGGGAGGCGAGCAGGGAGCGCAGCACGCTGGCCGTCAGGTGATCCGTCATGGTGGTCGTCGTCCTGCCTGGGCGCACGATGGCATAAATGTAGGGGCCCTCTTTCATCGCGCGCTCATGGCGTGCCTCTGTCTCTGCCCGCTCCGCATCTGAGGCAAAGGAGAGCGCCTCATGTTTGTAGGGCAGCATGTAGATGCCGCGGCCTTTGACGGCGTTCTCCGTGATGACGCGCCCCACAGCGGCCTCGTCTTTGAAGTCATTCATGCCATTCTGATGCCAACTCAGGAGCGACCAGGAGATGAACCCCCACCCGAATGAGACGAGCGTGGCGAGGAGGACAGCGGTGACAAATTTCTTCATGTGCGGCCAGAGTGCCGCCCTGCTCCCTGAGCGCAAGTGTGGATGTCTCTTTGGCTAGGAAAAGCTGCTGTGGAAAAAGTTTGACCCCGCATGGCGCGGCAGGCTATCAGCCAAGGTCATGCCGCGCCTGATCGCTGCCCTGCTCTCCCTTTCCGTCATGGCCTGGACGGCGGAGGCATCAGGGCAGGTGGACCCTTTTGAGGAAGCAGCGAGAGCGCGCGAGGCCGCACGGCAGCGCGCTTTTGAGCGTGGCCAGAAGACGGAGCTGCCTGCGCGGGAACAGCGGGAAGGCATGGGACGGCTAGATGCCAGCAGCAAAGGCCAAGCCCCCCGGACGCTGGAGGGGCCACCTGCTGCGGATGTTTATAACCGCATTATGGAGTCTGCGCGGCACTTTCGCTACCTCTGGGATCCTACCCTGCGCAATGTGAATGATTCATTCAGTGATGATCCGCAGTTGCGGGCGACGATGGAACGGGAGGCGCAGAGGCTATATCCGGCTCTGCTCAAGCCGGAGTCTGACTTTGCCAAACGGCAGGCAGCGATCAATCGCTGGATCGATGCCCGCAATCCACCGCTGGCTCGAGATGCGAGGAGGATGCTCATCGTCGCCCACATGGTGAGCCTGGAACTCAATGGCTGGCTGATCCCTGACGAATACGGCATCGGCCAGATCCCACAGGCAGGCAGCGCGCGCCGCATGGACGGGACGAGACCACGCTTGGCTGAGCAGGGGCAGTTTGAAATGGAGGTCCGGGGCTCGGAGGCCACGCTGCCTGGGGGTAGGCGCGGCAGCGTGACGCGGGGCCAAAATGGCGCGCCTGATGTGATCCGCTGGCTAGATGAGGAGGCAGGCCAATCGCTAATCTTGCCCCAAGAAGCCACGGGCGTGGTGGTGCTGCCTGGCGCGGGGCTGCGGCGCTACCAGCGCTTACCTGGCCTCTCTGACAGCTTCCGGGTGCGTTTTTCACGCCCCTAAGGTCAGGCGGCGACGCGCACGGCTAAGCGGGAGACCATCTCACGCACATGCGATGCCTTGGGCGCGCGCGGCTTGAGGATGGCGAGGCTGCGTGCGTAAGAGCCCCAGCGCACGATGCGGATGCTGACGGTGCGTGTGCCCCAACTGTGCATCGCTGTGGGAGTAGGCTGGTAGAGATCGATCGTGCGGGTGCCGACGAGGGCGGAGCCATAGTCATCCACGACATAGAGGCAGGACTGGCCAGTGATCTGAAAGATGGTGCCTACAGGGAAGACGGACCAGTCTGCGGCTGCACTGCGGATCTCCCCATGGCGGAGTGTGGTGCCAGCGGCTGTGCGCTGCCCATAGCGGATGTGGTCTGCCTCACTATGGGTGTAGGCCGTGGTGCGGATGCCGGAGATGACGGTTCCGGCGGGTACAATGGGGGCTGAGCTGCGGACGAGGGCTGCTTTTCCGCCATCCTCCGCTTGCAGGTTTAGGGTCGCAAGAAAGAGGAGGCAGGAGAGGGTCAGAGATCTCAAATCAGATTGGGGGGGTTGGTCACGCTCTGCGGGTAGGGTTGGGGGGCCAGCCCGGCAGAGGGGCGTGCATACTGGCGGGCAATGAGGCTCTGTCAATGGCGTAAATAGGATCCAATCCTTTGATTATGAGCGAATTTCAGAATTTTCAGAATCACGCAACCATGCTGTAGCGGGTGGTTTCTCCTCTGATCTAGCGCCGGGGATGCTTTCTTTTTTAGCGCTCTGTAGGACTTTTGAAAAGGGGCGTGAGTGCCTTTTTCAGCCGTGGTAGCACAGGCTCTTGGGCGGCGGAGGTGGGGGCATTGGCACTGGCTGGCCGGTTTGCCTCCCGCATGGTTTGGCCGACGCCACGCAGCAGTTTGGGCTCCCATTTGGTATCTGTGACGGAGCCGGTGCCGCGATATTCCAGGAGCTCGCTAAAGGGTAACAAAACAATGCCGGGCAGACCGCGCACACGCACTTGGGCATTCATATCGATCTGGTCGCGAAGAAAGTCGATGCGCCCATCGAGGAGGATTTTGAAGGCATTGGTCAGTGCCTCAAAGTTCCGCGTGCTCAGATTGCCATCGGCTACCTGGAAGGTGCAGTCTGCCTCCTTAGCGATGTTGTAACCGGCGATTTGCTTGGGCAGGATGGTGCCCAGCATCGGGGCGAGGACGCCGACGACGGGGATGGAGTAGAGGTCCCCATTGAGGATGGTGAGGGCACCGTCACCACGGAGGGCAGACCAGTCATTGACGCGGCCGGTGAACTTAAAATGCCCGGTGGCATCTCCCTGGGAGCCGCCGCCTTTGAGGAATACCTGGGAAAAGCGCTGCAGGTTGATGTTTTTCAGCCGCATCTCGCCAGCGTAGGCGCGTGGGTCACGGGTGCTGCCCAGGGTGCCGCCCAGGCTAAAGCCGCCGCCGAGGAGCTGGGATTCTACCTGAAAGCGCGTCTGGCCTCCTGACTCAGAGACGTCGGCGAGCACTTTTTCAAAAGGCACCTGGCGGCTAAAGATGGGCTGGAGGAAGCGATCTGCGGTGACTTTGACGGAAAAAGCGTCCCGCTGCGGGGCTAGGTCCACATTCCCACGTGCCTGGAGGCTACCACCATGCAGTCTGCCGCGGATGTCAAAGCGTAGATCGTGGCCTTTGAAGACGAGGTCTCCAGCCGGGCTGCCGATGGCATATTCCTCCCCAAGCACGGCGTAATGTCCGCTGCCTGAGGGGTGGTGGAATTTGACTCGAAAGTCATTTTTGCCTTGGGTGCGGTAAAAGAGGATGCCGTCCATGTCCACACGGGTGGTTTCGGGTAGCCGGTAGCGGGCGATGATGGCGGCGGTCTGCGGGGCAAAGACGCCGACGACCCCGACGGGGTCGATCCCAGAGCGGATGCCCTCCAGACGCACCCACTTTTCTTCATCATCCACCTCCACATGGTCAGCCTCAGCCGTGCCCTCTGGGCGGCGGATTTTGATTTTGCGGTAGTGCTGCATGGGGTGCTGGAACTCCACATCCGCCTGCAGCTCATCGAGGTAGAGCCCCTTGTACTTAAAACGGCGCAGGTCGCCTTGGCCGCGGTTTAAGCACTTCTGGGGATCAGGCTCGGGCCCGGTGCCTGATAGCTCAAAGTGGATAGATGACTCTGGGGTGAACTGGAAGCGCTGGAGGATCTCCCGGGTCTGGCGCATTTGGGCAAAGGGCAGAAAGGCACCAGGGTCCATGCGCAGCACGAGGTCATAGCGCGTGCCCTGAGCCTCATGCACCAGGGTCTGGGCCGTCAGGGTGCCGGTTTTATGGCGCAGCAGTAGATCGCGGATGTACACGCCCTCAGGGGCCACGCCGATCATGGCGCGTAGGCCGTCAAAGACCTCCCCGCGCGTGCCGAAGCGCCCACAGTCGAGGCTGCCGGTGACGTGGACGGGCCGCTTGTGCCCTGCGAGCGGCCCGGCCACATGCCAGACACCCTCGAGAGCTAAGTGGGGGGATTCGTAAAACACCACCTCCCGCAGCCTTTCATTATCCAGGAAGGCGTGGGCTAGGCCGGGAAGATCCGCACTTGAGGTCAAATGAAAGTGCAGATCCTCGGCCCCCATCGTCCAGGAGGCGCTAGCATTCACCTCACCCAGGCGGTCTTTGAGGTAAAAGCGGGTGAGGTCCACTAGGCCCGACTGGTATTCCATCTCTGCGCGCAGCGCCTCACATGAATAAGAGCCGTAGCTAAACAGGGCGGCATCGAAGTAAAGCCGTGCGGTTAGCTCCTCAGGGCGGCCTAGTGCCCCATGGATGTCCAGCGTGAGGTTGGGCGGACGGGAAAAGCTGAAGCGTGCCAGCCAGTCCAGCCCGGCACGGATGCGCTGGTGGTGAGCGCGCAGACTATCCATCTGGGGGAAGGGGGCCTGAGGCTTGTCATTTTGCGCCATTCTGGGGCTATCTGCTGCTGGGAGCATCAACTCCCCCGTGACACGGAGCTGGATGCCAGAGAGCCTGCCCTCTGCCTGGCGCACCTCCAGCCTGCCATCCTGCATGAAGAGGCGGGCATTGAGGTCATCCACCTCAATCTGCGTAGCGGCCTCCGCCGTGCCCCCCTCGACGGGTAAGGTGACATGCGCGTGGCTCAGCTCCAGTGCCTCTGCCACAAAGCGCCCTTCCAGCAGCCGTCCGATGTTAAAATCCAGATTCAGGTGATCCATGCGCAGCAGCACGGTCTGCCGCTGTGCATCCGAGAAAACGCGCACCTCACGCGCCATGATGCCGCCCAGTGGGTTCAGGATCAGGCGATCAAAGTCCAGGTGCAGCCCTCGGCCAGCCATCTCACGGATGACGAACTCCCGCCAAGTCCGCCCAAAGGCATCCGTGCCTAGATGGGCGATGCCTGCCAGCACTGCGCTAAAAAGCACGAGCTTAAGCACTTGGACGGGCAGTTTCTTCACAGGAGGCGGGGTCAGAATGTTGGGAGACCAGCAGGAGGGGCATTGCCGCCCTGGTAAGACTCTGCGCTAGGCGTGCCCCCGCGCATTCTTTGGAAAAAGGACGGTCGCGTGGCAGGTGCCTGGGCAGAGGGCGTCTGCACTGGAGCCGCAGGAGCCTGAGCCATCGGTGGGGAGCGTGGGGCGGCACCACCTGGGTAGGCAGGGGCTGTCCTGCCTTGGGCTTGAGGCCGCGGCTGGGGCGCGGGCTGGCCATAGTTTTGTTGAGGATAAGGTGCTGGCTGCTGCCCCTGGTAGGCATAAGGCTGCTGAGGGGGCGGCTGCGGCGTGGTGGCATAGCCGCTGCCACCTGAATAGCCACCCCCAGAGTATCCACCAGGGCTGTAGGCTGGCTGCGGGAGGCTGCGCGCCGTGATCTCCACAGGGGAAATTTGGCGCGGATTCATGCCGATGAATTGTGCGGCTGAGGCAGATAGGTTCACGATGCGCCCTGGGTAGCTGGGAAAGCGGTCATTCACCATCACACGCACGCTGCGCCCTGTGGCTAGATTTTTCACCGTCAGCTCCGTGCCAAAGGG
>JAIWOJ010000184.1 GCA_020216965.1 Prosthecobacter sp. | reverse complement strand
GTCAGGAGTATGAAAACACCGTGCGTGACCTGCTAGGCGTGCGGGTGAGGCTGGTGGACCTGCTGCCTGAAGACGGCAGGGCGCACGGCTTTGACACGGTAGGGGAGGCACTGGCTGTCTCTGGCGTGCAGATGCAGCGCTACATGGAGGCGGCAGAGACGGCGCTAGATGCAGCCCTTTCCGCCGGTGAAAGGCCAGAGCGGATCTTGCAAACAGCGACGCTCGAGAGCGGAGACCGGAATAAGGAAAACATCGGCAAACACTGGCTAAAGCGGCAGGACGGCGCGGTGGTCGTCTTTAATGAGGGCGGCTTTCCCAGCACGGTGATCCCCAACCTGCGCGCCAAGACGGCAGGGCGCTACCGGGTGCGGGTCACTGGCGGCGGGCACCAGGTGGAGCGGCCCGTACTCTTCGCTCTGCGCACGGGCAGCTTTAATTTTCGTAACACAGACACTCGCACGCATAGCTTTCACGAGCTGCCTGCCCAGGGGCTGGCGACGGTGGAGGTGGAGCTGGAGCTGCCCCAGGGCCATGGCATCTGGATCAGCCCGCAGGGACTCTATGGGCCAGACGGCCACTCAGCCGTCAAAGATGGCCCTGACAAGTATCCCGGCCAGGGACTGGCGCTGATGTCTGTGGAGCTAGATGGCCCTCTGGAGGAGCCCTGGCCGCCGCGCGGGCAAGCTCTGCTGCTAGGCACGGCCAAGCCACGAGAAGTCATGCCAGAGAAGCCCTGGATGCGCGGCAAGGCAGGCTACAAACCCGTCTTCACGGCGGACTCTGCGGACCCTGCCGGAGATGCGCGCAGGCTGCTGCCGGGCTTTGTTTCCGCCGCTTTCCGGCGGCCAGCGACGCGGGAGGAGGTGGATGCCTATGTGCGTCTTTTTGATGCGGAATACGCCGAGGGGAAGGACTTTCTCATGGCGATGCGCACGGCAGCCGTAGCGGTGCTCTGCTCGCCCGAGTTTCTCTTTCTACAAGAGCCCGCCGGGCGGCTGAACGATCTTGCCCTGGCCTCGCGGCTGGCCTTTTTCCTCACCCGCAAGGCACCTGATGCAGAGCTGCTGGCCGCGAAGGTGACGGACCCCGCTGTGCTACGCGCGCAGACGGAACGGCTGCTGCGGGATGAGGCGGCGCTGGCACGCTTTGTGGCAGACTTTACCGATGGCTGGCTGAACCTGCGGGAGATTGAGTTCACCACGCCGGATAAACAGCTCTATCCCGAATATGATGAGCACCTTCTGGACTCCATGCTGCGTGAAACGCGCGGCTTTTTCACCGAGCTGATCCGGGAAAACCTTGGGGTGGAAAATCTGATCGATAGCCCCTTTGCCATGCTCAATGGCAGGCTGGCCGAGCATTATGGCATCCCCGGCGTGGAAGGCACGGCCCTGCGCCGCGTGGAGCTGCCAGCGGGCAGCAAACGTGGCGGCATCCTGACCCAGGCCGCTGTGCTCAAGGTGAGTGCCAATGGCACGAATACCTCCCCCGTGGTGCGTGGGGTCTATGTGATGGACCGCCTGCTGGGCCTAGAGCCACCGCCACCACCGCCCGGCGTGCCCGGCGTGGAGCCTGATATCCGCGGTGCGACGACCCTGCGCGAGCTGCTGGACAAGCACCGCAGCATGGAGAGCTGCAATGGCTGCCACCGTGTAATTGATCCGCCAGGCTTCGCCCTCGAGAGCTACGATGTCATCGGAGGCTGGCGGGACCGCTTCCGCAGCATTGACAAAGGGGAACAAGTCAACCTGCGCGTCAACGGTCGCAAAGTTCGCTATCGCCTAGGCCCACCCGTGGATGCCGCTGGTGAGCTGCCCTCTGGCGCACGCTTCAATGGCATGGAGGATTTCAAAAAATTGCTCATGGAGGGGCAGGACCGCGTGGCTCGTTGCCTCGTCGAAAAACTGCTGACCTTCGGCACGGGCAGGCCGATGGCTTTCTCTGACCGCCCAGAGCTAGAGCGCATCACCACAGCCTCCAAGTCACAGGGCTACAGACTACGGGATCTGCTCCATACCCTGATCGGCAGTGAGATTTTCCGCTCCAAGTAACCCGAACCCAGGCAGCGCTTACTCTGGCAGTTTATCGAAGTGAAACTGACAACAGCCGAGGTCCAGTGTCTTGGAGTTGTTGGAGAGCTTTTCACGAAAGGCCGCCGCCAGGGAGTAAATGCGCTGTTGGCCCTGTTTCTCGACCTCCAGCAGCCCTGCCTCTTTGAGCACACGCAGGTGCTTCGAGACATTGTAGGGCGTCGCCCCCAGAGTCTCACAGAGACCAGACACGGGCTTGGCACCGCTAATGAGCTGCCGCACCAGCCTCAACCGCGTCGGCTCACCCAGGGCGCGCATGGCGCTCAGGCAATCGAAGGTTTTGCGGGCAGGCATAGGGGCGAAATACAGCGGGGAGGTTTCTGCGCAAGATGTGTGCTTGGCGCTTGCGTATTTGCCATGACTGGCAAATAAAGCACGCGCATGTCCCCCCAAACGGCACGTTACATCATGATCGGAGGTTTCCTCGGAGCCGGCAAAACGACGACGGTCGCTCGCCTAGCGAAGCATCTCACCGACCAGGGCCTGAAAGTCGGCCTCATCACCAATGACCAGGCCGGTGGGCTCGTGGATACGAAGCTGCTGCGCGGCCAGGGCTTTGCCACAGAAGAGATCGCAGGCGGCTGCTTCTGCTGCCGTTTTAACACCCTAGTGGATGCCGCCGCCCGCCTGAACGATGCCACAAAGCCTGATGTCTTCATCGCCGAGCCGGTGGGGAGCTGCACGGATCTCGTCGCCACCGTGACCTATCCGCTGCGCCGCATGTATGGGGATGCCTTCACCATCGCGCCGCTGGCCGTGCTGGTCGATCCCGTGCGGGCGCGTCGCGTGTTCGGCCTTGAGGAGGGCGGCACCTTCTCTTCCAAAGTGGCCTACATTTTCAAAAAGCAGCTTGAGGAGGCTGATGTGATCGTCATCAGCAAAAGCGACCTGCTGGATGAACCCCAACGCGAAGAACTGCGCGCTGTTTTGGCAAAGGAATTCCCACTCGCCAAAATCATGACCGCCTCGCCACGACAGGAAACTGGCCTCGAAGAGCTCTTCCGCACGCTCATGAGCGGCGAGCAGGCGCGGCGGAATCCGATGGCGGTCGATTACGAAGTCTATGCGGAAGGTGAGGCACTACTCGGCTGGCTCAACGCCACCGTTTCACTCACCTGCGATGATGAGTTCGACGCGAACGCCTTTCTCAAACAGCTCGCCACCCATGTGCAGGGCCGTTTGCAGCACGCTGGCGCTGAGATCGCCCACTTCAAGATGACCTTCAGCCCCGATGATGGCATCGCGGGCGAACTGGCGAGCCTCAACCTCGTGCGCAGCGACTACATCCCTGAACTCGGCATGGAACTCGACGAGCCGACCACCGGCGGCCAGCTCATCATCAACCTGCGCGCCGAGGCCGATCCCGCCTCACTCATGGACGCCGTCAAAGCGGCTCTCGATGAGGTGAAAACGAGCTTCTTCGGCCTCCAGGCCACCCTAGAGCATGAGGAACACTTCCGCCCTGGCAAGCCCGTGCCGACGCATCGGGATGTGTAAAGGCATCGCTGTGCTTTCACAGTGCCCTCGAAAGCAGTCTGTATCGTCTCTTAAAACAAGAGGTTTGTATGATTAGAATAACTTAAAGGTCTGCCTTCCTAAGAAGCCTTTTCTCTCGACTTTAATCTTGCTCAAGTCACAAGGCTGCACCTATCATCATCCGCATCTTTGCTCAAAGAATTAGGTTCACTCTCCCTCCCTCCTGCCATGAGCCATTCAAACCTCCTTCAGATCGCGGTCGTGATCGCATTTCCGCTCACTTTCACAAGCTGCAAACTGCCGCCCAGAGAGGCCATGAAAATGATTCAATCAGAGGGGCTGATCGCTTACCTCTCCAGCAGCCCTACGTCACCTGCTTATGCCAGACTGACGGGTTCCCCCTTCATCCCTCAACGTGCTTATGTGGTGCCACGGCCAGTCACCCCCATCCCTTACCGCACGTCCTATCACACCAATCGGCATCTGAAAGCCGATTATAACCGTGTGCCTTACCGCCCAAAACACACGCCTAGCTACAGCACCAGAGACGCTGCTAGCAAAACCCCGCCTGCCCCGCCTAAGTTGGCGCTGCCGAATGAATTGCCGGGGACTGCCTCTGCGGCTACTGCCGCTACCACGCCCCCAGCCAGCAGCAACACGAGCCCCCAGCCTGCCACCAAACCCGCCGAAACCCTACCCTACGGCACCCCCGTCTCCGGCAGGCCAGGCATGGTCACCAGCCCCTATGCACAAAAGCACCAACTGGTGGATGTGACTGGACTGCCTGCGGGTGATACGGTCAAAGACCCCTACACAGGTAAGCTCTTCCGTGTGCCGCCGACCCAGCAGGCCTCTGCCAAGCCTCTCACCACCCCCAAGGAAGCCACGCCGCCAAGCCCTGACGAAGCGGGTGCGACCCCAAAACAGCCCTGAAAAAAGCCTCAGCAAGGATAGGCTTGAGCATCAAAAAAGCGATCGTGAGGGGCCAAGGCGATCGCTTGCGCGGGTGGTTGCCCTTGCCAGTAAATCAACATGACCCACGCCGAAGCAGCCAAACGCGCCGCCTTTCTCCGACCTGAACTGGAAAGGCACAATCGCCTCTACTACGTCGAAGCGCAGCCCGTTATCAGCGATCAGCAGTTTGATGCATTGCTCAGGGAATTGCAGGAAATCGAGGCACGTTTTCCTGACCTACTGACCCCAGACTCACCTACTCAGCGTGTTGGAGGAGCCCCCCTGGAGGGATTTACCCAGGTCCGGCACGCAGTGCCGATGATGAGCCTGGACAATACCTACTCAGAGGCAGAGCTAGCTGCCTTTTTCACCCGTGTGCAAAAAGGGCTGGGCCGGGAAAAAGTGGACTGCGTCATTGAACCCAAGGTGGATGGCGTGGCCATCAGCGTGCGCTACGAGGATGGGGTGCTCAAACACGGAGTCACCCGCGGAGATGGTACCCTGGGAGATGACGTGACAAACAATCTAAAAACCATCAAGACCCTGCCACTGCGCCTGCCAAAAGATGGCCCACAGACCTTTGAGGTGCGTGGAGAAGTCTTCATGCCCAAGGCAGGCTTTGCCAAACTCAATCAGGAGCGCGAAGAAGCGGGTGAGCCGCTCTTTGCCAACCCGCGCAACTCCACTGCTGGCACCCTCAAGCTGCTGGATCCAAAAATCGTTGCCAAACGGCCCCTGGACATCGTCTTCTACGGTCTCGCCGATGCCAGCGGTCTGCCCATTGCATCTCAGGATGATGTCTGGAAGCTGCTAGAAGCCGCCGGCTTGCCAAAATCTCACCTGCTCTGGCACGCTGACAGCGCCGAGGGGCTGCTACGCGCCATTCGTGAGCTTGATCAGCAGCGCAGATCCTTGCCTTATGAAACCGATGGTGCCG
>JAIWOJ010000183.1 GCA_020216965.1 Prosthecobacter sp. | reverse complement strand
CAGCTTCCTCAGCTTTCTTTTTCGCGGCAGCACATTTGGCTGCGTTTTCCCGCGCCTTCTTTTCTGCCTCTTTGAGGTGGGTCTTGTAGTCGGGACCTTTGCCCGTGATCGTCACAGGGGTGCCAATCGCTGTGTGGCGGAAAAGCGTGCCTGCAAATTTGGCGGGCAGGCGGATGCAACCATGAGAGGCACGGCGGCCTGGCTTGGGGATTGGGCCGATGTGCATGCCCACTCCATCCCCCGTCAAACGCATGAAATAGGTCATCTTCGCGGGCTCAAACTTGCCTCCTGGCGGCAATAAATCGCGCCCTACCTTGAAGTCAGAGTTCACCAGCTTGCCGTTGGCGTCATAGCCTTTGCCATAGAGGTTGGAGACCTTGTCCTGGATTTTTTCCAGCACTTTGAAGTCCCCCGTAGGCGTGGGAAAGCTCGTGATGCCCGTGGCGACGTAGGTCCATCCTACCTGTTCATCGCCATGGAAAAGGTAGGCTTTTTGCTCATCCACATTGATTTTGATGGAGGTGACGGCCTTCCCCTCACCCTTCCATTCATAGAGGCCGGTCGGCTTTTTCACCTCCACAGGCGGCGGCGGTGGAGGTGGAGGCGGAGTAGATTTACAGGCAGCGAGCCAGACCGTGGCGGCGAGCAAAGAACAGCGTGCGGCGCTGTGGAACAGTTGATGGAGGCACATGCGTATGAGAAAAATAGCGTGTGGAAGCCCTGGAAGCAACGGCTCTCTCTTTCTGCTTCTAGGGAAGAGCATGGCCGACAAACTCTAGGTGGCGCTCTGCCCGGTTCATGCCAAAAGAAAACCCATGATCGGCACTGCCCCTTTTTTTGACCACCTCCTCTTGCACGAGGACGGCGCGCACGATGGTGCCTGGAATATGGCGGTGGACCAGGCTTGGCTAGAGCTGGCCTCAACGGCTGTGCTGCGCGTCTATGGGTGGGACCGCCCCACGGTGACCCTCGGCTACGCCCAAAATCTGGCCCGCCTCCAGGAGCACCTGCCCTCTTGGCCGGTCGTTCGCCGCTGGACGGGCGGCGGCGTGGTGATGCATGATGGCGATCACACCTACTCCCTTATCGTGCCTGCCCAAGTCTCATGGTCTCAGACCCCCGCTGTGCAGAGCTATGAGAAAATTCATCAGGCACTGGCGGAGGCACTTGTGGCGATGGGGGAGGATGGCTGCCGCCTCGCGAAGCAAGAGGACATCGTCGAGGGGCCGCTGTGCTTTACGGCACCGGCTTTGCATGATGTGGTGAGGGGCCAGACCAAGATCGCGGGTGCTGGACAGCGCCGGGGTAGGTTGGGCATCCTGCACCAGGGGAGTGTGCAGCAGGTCCGCCTAGATGCCTTTTTCTGGCGCTCTTGGGCCGCGCGCCTCTCCTCAGCCGTCAGCCTGGTTCCGTCTCTGCCCCCAGCAGTCAGCGCCCGAGCCGAGGAGCTCGCAGAAAAACGCTTCCGCCTACCGCAGTGGCTCTCTGACCGCGAAGACTTCCTGACCTGACGATGAAGATTTTTGTTTATGGCACTCTGAAACGCGGGGGCTCGAACCATGGCTGGATGCGTGGCCAGCATTTCTTGACCGAGGCGGCCACCGCGCCCTGCTACCGGCTCTATGACCTGGGAGGCTACCCAGGGATGGTGCTGGATGAGGCCGCCGGAATCAGCATCCAGGGGGAAATCTGGGAAGTGGATGCCGAGGGGCTAGCCCGCCTTGATGTGTTGGAAGATGTCGCCGACGGTGAATACACGCGCGAGGAGGTGAAATTACTCCCCCCGCACGATGCGTGGCAGGTGCAGGGCTACCGCTACCTCCGTGATGTTTCAGGCGCACGCCCGCTAGGCAGCTCTTGGTAGAGCCTTCCCGTGTTACTTGGCGGCGGCTGGGGCACCTTCTGCTTTGGCTGTAGTAGGGCGTTTGGCGGTAAGCTCGATAAAGTCGCGCATGACATGCACGGTCTCTAGCTTCACCGGCTCAAGGCCGTAGGGGAATTTGGAAGAAGGTGGGCCAGTTTCTTCTTCATCATCCGTACGCTTTGCCATGCGCATGCCAGTGCTCTGCTCACGGGTAAAGTCAGACTCGATCACCAACTCTGGTTTATCGACGTTATCCAAGGTGAGGTGATAGACCTTGAAGCCGCCATCCTTGGTCTTTTCAGCCAACTCTTTGACCCGCTGCGCACGTTCGGCTTCCTGTTTCTCACGCCGCGCTTTCGTTTCGGCCATTTCCTTTTGGCGTTCGGCAAGGTTGAGGGAAACGTTGTTGCGGTCGATCCGCTCCTTCAGGCGGCGGGCCTCTTCGATGATGTATTGAAACTCAGGATTGGCCTGCACGCGCTCATTCATGCGCTTGCTTAGTTCAGCCACGGGGAGGGGCTTGTCCTGCACGAGGTTGTATTTGCGGGCAGGGATGGTGTCGTAGGGCAGTGGATTGTCCGCCGAGGCTTCGCCGATATCTAGGACATCACGGATGGAGGGCAGGACGAGGTCGGGTTCCACACCCTTGAGCTGGGTGGAGCCGCCTGCGATGCGGTAGAATTTCTGGATGGTAACCTTGAGATTTCCCGCACGGTCTTTTTTGGCAAAGAAGGGCATGAATCGTTCCACCGGCAGGATGGTCTGCACGGTGCCTTTGCCAAAGGTGGACTTGTCACCGACGATCAGGGCGCGGCGGTAGTCCTGAAGGGCTGCCGCGAGAATCTCAGAGGCGGAGGCGCTGGTCTTGTCTGTTAGGACGATCATCGGACCTTCATAGAAGGCTTTTGGGTTTTCACACTCACGGTAGCTGATGCGGCCCTGCCAGTCCTTGGCCTGCACGACTGGACCGGCTGGGACAAATAAACCGGTCAGGCGGATGGCCTCCTCCAGTGAGCCTCCACCATTGCCACGGAGGTCGAGCACAAGGCCATCAATCTTTTCCTTGATGAGACGGGCCAACAGGCGCTGCACGTCATCAGTGGTTGAGACCGTGCCATTTTCCATATCCGCATAAAAGGATGAGAGGTTGATCCAACCTAGCTTGAGAGACTCTTTGCCATCTTCACCGGGAGCTACTAGGAGTTCCGCGTTTGCCAGTTTTTCTTTCAGCTCCACCTCGCCACGGATGATGGTCACGATCTTGGTAGTGCCGGGATCATCGGCGGGATTCACGCGCAGACGGACCTTGCTGCCCTCTTTGCCACGGATCATGTCCACGATTTTTTGTAGCTTGAGGTATTTGGTATCGACAAATTCAGCATCGCCCTGAGCCACACCAGTGATCTTGTCGTTGAGCTTCAACTCGCCCTGCTTGTCTGCTGGACCTCCGACGACGATGCCCTGGATCTGTGCCACGTCATCCACCAGGCCAAGCAGGGCACCGATGCCGACGAGCTTGTGCTTCATGGAGATGTTGAAGCTGTCCGTCTCCGTTGGGCTCATATACTCGGTGTGGGGATCGTAGGCTTGAGAGAGGCTGGAGAGGAAGAAATCCACGATGTCTTCTTGATCGTTCTCATTGATGCTCTCCAGCAGGCGATCATAATCACGCTGCACGCGCTGGGCAGGGGTCAGATTTTCTTCTTTGCTGGCTGTGGCAGATGCCTGTGTTTTCTTGTCATCAGCAGGCTTAGCGTCGGCTTTGTTGGCAGCTTTTTCGGCTTTCTTCCGTGCTTCCTCAGCCTTGGCATCATCAGCCAGTTTTTCCTGGAGCATGTTTTCTTCCAGGATGTCTAGCCACAGTTTGTCCTGCGCGGCCTTGTTTTTGGGGTAGGGAGCTTTGTCGCGCTTCAGCTCGATCGTGCGATTGGAATCGAAGGTGAAGGTATGAGTCGCGAGGGTTTTTTTGACGAAGTCTAGCCTCTCCTGCACGCGCTGCTTGTAGATGTCATAAATTTCAATGGCCGGGCTGATGTTGCGCATCAGGACGTGGTCATCAAGGGTGGTGTCATACTTAGACTTGAGGGTATCCACATCTTCCTGGGTGAAGAAGATGTGGCGGATATCGAGCATGTTCAGGTAGTTCTGAAGCAGCTTGGCAGAGAGTTCATCATCAAAGTCACGGTGTGAATAATGCTGACTTTGCAGCATGTAGGCCACATGCATGGCCACTTGGCCGAAATTGGTCTCAGCGCGTGCAAGGGGGGCGCTGACTACGGACGCCATGGCGGCGGCCAAAAGGGACAGGGAAAAACGAATCATGACGTGGGGGGCTCCTTCAAATACGCGCTTTGGCCGGGAATATGAGTGGTAATTTTGTGGGCTGCCTGAGGAAATGTCCACCGCTTTCCCGAAGAGGGTTTCAGAAAATACGGTCCAACCCCCAGGCGACCAACAGGCCCGTGAGACCGACGAGGGTCTCGGTGACTGTCCAGGTGCGTAGGGTTTGTGCCACGGTCATGCCCAAGGTCTCTTTGACGATCCAAAAGCCTGCATCGTTGAGATGGGAGAGAAAGAGGGAGCCACAGCCGATGCCCACGACGACCAGCTCTGGGTTCACGTCTGGATTGCCCAACACCACCGGGGCCACGAGGCCGCTCGCGGTGGTGATGGCCACAGTGGCAGAGCCGGTGGCCACGCGCACCAGGGCAGCGCAGAGCCAGCCAAATATCATGGGGGGGAGGTGCGCTGCGGTTGCCATCGCACCGATGGCGGTAGCGGCTCCACTGGCCTCCAGCACGCCTTTAAACCCCCCGCCCCCGCCTACCACCAGCAGCGTCATCCCCACGGCGGCGATGGCCTTTTCTCCCATCTTCAGCGCCTCGCTACGAGAGAAACGGAAGGCGATGCCCGCAAAGATGACTGAAATGCCGAGGGCCAGGGTCGGGTTGCCGATCACGGCGCAGACTTGGCGCACCGGGTGCGCTTTATCTTCATAGAGCAGCTCCGCCACGGTCTGGGTCAGCAAAAGGAGGATCGGCACGGTCAGCACGCTCACGGTCACGGCCAGGGAGGGCTTAGGCCGCGCTGCGATCTCAGGGTCCACCAGCGGGGGTGCAGGGGCATCCACCTGCACATGACGGATAGCCCAGTAGGCAAAAATAGGGCCAGAGACCGCAGCGACCGGCACTGCGGCCAGCAGCCCCCAAAGGATGACCTTTCCCAAATCTGCCTGGAGCGCCTGGAGAGCCACCACTGGGCCAGGATGCGGGGGCATCACCCCGTGCATGATGGAGAGCACCGCCAGCAGGGGGATGGCTAGCTTCAGAAAAGGCTCCTTGGTCTCGCGCGCCAAAGTCAGCAAGATGGGCACCAGCATCACCAGGCCGACGGCAAACCATGTCGTCAGGCCGATGAGTAGCCCCAAGACCATGAGACACCAGTGCACGCGCTTGGGGCCAAACACACCGATCAGCGCTTTTGCCAACACATCGGCCCCGCCCGAGGCCGCCAGTAGGCCGCCTAAGATGGTCCCCAGCCCCAGGATGCCTGCGATACCGCCCAGCGTGCCGCCCATGCCTTTTTCAAAGGCAGTCATCATCGCCAGCGGGTCCATCCCCGACCCCAGCCCCATCACCATCGCCGCAAGGAGC
>JAIWOJ010000182.1 GCA_020216965.1 Prosthecobacter sp. | reverse complement strand
CCTAGCGCAAGGCTCACTGCGGGAAAAGCAGTTGCCCGCTAAGCGCGGGCTGCTAGCTAACCGATGGCCCGCGCCCTGCGGCACCTGCTGTCCCCACCCACCCCTTTTTCTCAACCATGATCGTCACCCCAAAAATCCGTGGATTCATCTGCACCACCGCCCACCCGACAGGCTGCGCCGCCCATGTGGCGGAGCAGATCGCCGTGGTCAAGGCACGCGGCCCCATCGCGGGCGCGCCAAAAAAGGTGCTCGTCATCGGTGCCTCCACCGGCTACGGCCTATCCTCACGCATCGCGGCTGCCTTTGGCGGCGGGGCGGCCACGATCGGGGTGTTTTTTGAAAAGCCGGGCGAGCCCGACCGCTGCGGCACCGCAGGCTGGTACAATACCGCAGCCTTTGAAAACGCCGCCCGCGCAGCAGGGCTCTATGCACGCTCCTTCAATGGGGATGCCTTCTCCGACGCCATGAAGCAAGAAGTCATCGCCGCCATCAAGGCCGACCTGGGCCAGGTGGACTGCGTGATCTACAGCCTAGCCTCCCCACGCCGCACACACCCCAAGACCGGGGAGGTCTTTAAATCCGTCCTCAAACCCATCGGCCAGACCTACACCAACAAAAACCTCAACACCGGCACCGGCGCGGTGAACGAGGTGACCCTGGAATCCGCCAATGAAGAGGAGATCGCTCAAACCGTCGCCGTCATGGGCGGTGAAGACTGGGAAATGTGGATGGACGCCCTGCTAGAGGCTGGCGTCGTAGCCCCCGGCACGCAAACCGTGGCCTACAGCTACATCGGGCCCGAACTGACCTGGCCCATCTACAAAAACGGCACCATCGGCCGCGCCAAAGAAGACGTCGAACGCGCCCAACGTGCCCTGGATGCAAAGCTAGCCCCCCTAGGCGGCAAAGCCTGGGTCTCCGTGAACAAGGCGCTGGTCACCCAGGCCAGCAGCGCCATCCCCGTCGTGCCCCTCTACATCTCCCTGCTCTACAAAGTCATGAAAGCCAAGGGCACGCATGAGGACACCATCGAGCAAATGGACCGCCTCTTCCGTGAGCGCCTCTACAACGGTGCCAACCCACAACCCGACGAAGCCGGGCGCATCCGTGTGGACGACTGGGAAATGGCCCCTGACGTGCAAAAGCTCGTCGATGACCGCTGGCAGGCCGTCACCACGGAAAACCTCGCTGAACTCGGCGACTTTGAGGGCTACCAGGCCAGCTTCCTGCGCCTCTTTGGCTTTGGCCTCAGCGGCGTGGACTACGAGGCAGAGGTGGACACCGCCACCCCTGTGCCCTCCCTGGCTACCGCCTGAGGCACGAGCACCAACCCACCAGCCAAACGCCTGTGATCGCCATCGCCACAGCCAGCCAAAAAGGAGGAGTGGGCAAAACCACCCTCTGCATCAACCTCGCCTACTCCCTGGCGCGGCGCGGCTGGAACACCCTCCTGGTGGATACCGATCCCCAGGGCGGCGTGGGCCTTTCCCTAGCGCGCTCCACACGCTCAAAAATCGGCTTTTATGACTACCTCAGCGGCATGGAGCGGGATGTCGGCCGCCTCGTCCTCGCCACGCGCTTGCCTGAGTTGCAAATCCTTCCCGCTGGGCAATACGATGCCGCAGCCCGCCGTGGCTGGGCACCCCAGGACGTGCCAGCTCGTCTCACCGACCTCCTCCGCGCCGCTGAGCTACGCGGCGTGGACTGCCTCATCCTAGACACCGCCGCCGGCCTCAATGCCATGACGGAGTCCGTCGTCAAAGCCTGTGACTACGTCATACTGCCCCAGCAGGCAGAGCCCCTGGCCGTGCGCAGCGTCCCCCACATGCTGGAGACGCTCTCCCGCTTCCGCAGTGAGGGCGCAGGCGTAAAGGTCGCCGGCATTCTCCTCACCATGGTCTCCATGGACAGCCAGGTGAGCCAAAAAGTCGCCGCCGAGCTGCGCGCCCTCCTGCCACCAGACATGCTTTTTGACCAAAACGTGCCGCGGCTAAACTCCTTCCTACAGGCCAGCGCCATGGGCGTGCCCGTGGCCCTGCTAAAAAAGCACCCGCCGCCCGAAGCACTGCTCTTTGACCAGATCGCCGCCGAGATTGAGCGCCGCACCGGCATGGCAGAAGAAGCCGAAGAACCTACCCACAGCCATGCAAGTCTCCTGGATTGATGCGGCCGAAGTCAGCAGCCTCATTGACGGCCTGCGCGCCCCCCTTCCTGAAGAACAGGAAAACCCACAAGAGACGGCGCAGGAACAGCATCAGCCAGCCCCGCCTCTGACCTCACCGCCGCGTCACGCAGACCTAGAGCACATCCGCCGGCGGCTAGATGCCATCCGCAGCTCTGCCATGCAGGCAGGGCTGCTCTCCCCGCAGCAGACGGCGATCGAAAAAGAACCACGGGCAGACGCCACCTGCCCCTTGCAGCTCCCCCCCGGCAGCACCGTCGCAGAGCGATTCACGGCCTTTGCTTCCTGGGCGAGCCCCAAGCTCAGTCATGCCGAGATCTTGATCCTCGGAGATCAGGGCGATCTTCTCTGGGGGCGCTCCGCGTGCCATCAGGGATTCATCATCACCACCGTCATGGCCTGGATCGCCCTCACGCGCAGGAATGGAGCCCATGTCCTCCAGAGTCATCCCGTCCTACGCCAACCCATGACCGATGGCGGGCACCTCCTCGTGCTCCCCTGCCTCACCCGCCTGGGTCTGCTGCACCTGGCGATCACCACCGCCCAACCCATCCCAGATGAGGAATTGCCAAGTCTGGCGACATCCCTAAAACAAGCCCTGGAGAGCACCTAGCCCCAGATCCTGCGGTTCTCCAGGGTGGCAGAAACTCCTGTCCGCCGCAGCTACAGGAGGCGCGCTCAAGGCCGCACGGTGAGCCAGATCAGGGGTGTTTCATCAAGCTGGCTGGTGCCGCGGCGGTTTTCGCCGCGCAGGGGGGCAGTGGCGGGGGTGCTTTGTGCCGGCGTGGATTGGGTCCAGATTTCGACCTGGATGGCCTGGCTGCTTGGTGGCGCGTTGGTGGCGGCCTGGAGTTTGATTTCGACCTCACCGCCTTTTTCCGGCACGGGGACTTCGGTGGCGGTGACGCCTGGAGGAAGGTTGGCGATGCGCGCGGTCAGCGGCTCTTTGTGGCTATTCAGGCGCTTCACCGTGACCTTGAGGCTGGCGGTTTTTCCGGCCTGCAGCGTCAGCGGTTTGGCATCGGCCAGCGTGGCTTCCAAGGCGGGCGCAGGGGCGCTGAGCTCGACCACATAGCCCTTGTCCGGGCCGCCCTGGTGAAACAGGTCCTCGACCACCACGAAGTGCGCGCCATCCACGGAGGCGGTCCAGGTCACCACAGGGTCAGGCCGCTGGTCGCTCTCGTCATCTGAGCTGGTCATGAGCTTGCCGTCGGGCGCTTCCACCTTGAGCTGGGCATCCAGGGGAATGCCGATGCGCTTGGCAAAAAGCCGCGCCTGGAGCTTATCGCCCTTCTTCATGGGGATGGAGAAACGGTCCACGTCCGCCTTGTCTGCGATGAAGCCAGCGAAGGCACCGGGCTGGACGGGCGTGGCTGTTTCGCGCGTCTGGTTAGGCTCCTTTTCCAAGGTGGCTGGTTTTTCGGTGGCGAGCACCTGGATGGGAAAAATCGCGCCAGGCGGTGAGACGAGCGCGAAGCTGCCATCGCGCCGCAGGTCCTTCGCCTCAAAGGTGTGTTTTGCCTTTTTGGGGTCGAGGTTGTGGCCCCGGAGTTCCAACTCCGTCTTGCCCGTGAGGGCCACGGCGGCGGGATAGACCTGTGTGACCACGGGTGTGGTGCTGAGGTGCAGGCGATACACCACGGCAGCGCCGCCGGTGAAGCGCACATCCGCGGCGGGTGGATGCACAAAACCCGCCACCTGCACCGTGTAGCGGCCTGCTTTGGGTGCCTGAAAGGTGAGCAGCGGGTCCAGATTGCGTGAATCGCTGGCCGTGTGCAGGCGGGTGCCGTTTTCATCCAGCACATGCGCCAGCATGTCCACGCCGGAGCCGAGCGTGTAGGCCTCCACGGCGGCCACCAGGGTCTGCCCGGCCTCCAGCTTCACGGCATAGCCGTCCACGTCGCCGCTTTTGTCCAGCCGCGCGTTCACGCACATGGGAAGTTTTTCCAGCGGCTGCGGTTGGGTGGTTTCGTCGTTAGGCTCGACCTCGGTGGTCTCTGGCAGGTGGCCGATGCTGAACCAGCGCGGCTCGGAGGCTCCGTCTGCATTTGCACAGTACACCAGATGCAGCCCCGGCGGCGCATCGGCGGCCAGCGTGGCCTGCCACTCGCGCTTTTTGCCGTTGGGCACAAAATAAACGCCGGGCGCGGAGGTCCACAGCCGCGCGTCCGACTCCACCTTGCCCACGGCGGTGATGACAAAGCTGGAGCCAGCCTGGCCCCCGGCGGGAAAAAGAGCCTCCAGCTTCGGCGGGTCCGCCAAGGCGCTGGAAACGGAGAGGCTGAGGGCGGCGAGGTGTCGCAGCTTCACGCAAACAGCTCCTTGATGGGCTTGCCACCGTTCACGAGCTGCACGGGGCGGCCGGTGTTTGTGTGCAGCACCTGATGCGGGTCGATGCCCAACTTGGTGTAGAGGCTGACGGCGAAGTCCTCAGGGGAATAGATATTTTCAGCGGCGTAGTAGCCCTTGGGGTCCGTGGCACCCACAATCTGGCCGCCAGGGATGCCCGCACCCGCCATCAGCACGCTCATCGCGCCCGGCCAGTGGTCGCGCCCGGCGTCCTTGTTGACCTTCGGCGTGCGGCCAAACTCACCCAGGCAGAGCACGAGCGTCTTATCCAACATGCCGCGCTGATGCAGATCCGTGATCAGGCCGTTCAGCCCCTGGTCTAGCTTGGCTGCCTTGCCGCCTTTGAACTCCTTGAAAAGGCTGCGGTGGTCGTCCCAGCCGCCCCAATAGACCACGCTGAAGCTCACGCCCACCTCCGCCAGCCGACGCGCCAGCAGCAGCCGCTGGCCGAAGTCGTGCTCGCCATACAGTTTGCGGACGTGCTCGGGCTCCTTGCTCAGATCAAAGGCAGCCTGGGCGGTGGGCGAGGTCACCAGGTCCAGCGCCTGGCCGTAGAACTGGTCAAAGCCCACGGTGGGATCCTCCGCCGCCTGGTGGGTGATGCGTTTCAGGTTGTCCAAGGACTCGCGCAGTTGGTTGCGGTGCATGGCGCGGCCCTCGCTGATGTCCTGAGGGATCGCCACATCACGGACGCGGAAGGATTTGCTGCTGGGATCGCCGCCGATGACAAAGGGCGCGTGCTGCGCGCCGAGGAAATTAGGTCCGCCAGAACGGGAGACGCTGGGCAGGCTCATGTATGCGGGCAGGCCGCCCCGCACGCCGCGTTCATGCGACACCATGGAGCCGAAGCTGGGATGAAAGCTGACAAAGGCCCCGCAGCCCACGGGCACCGGCGTAGGACAGCCGGTCATCATGTAATGATTACCGCCGCCGTGGTTGGGATCCTTGTGGCAGATGGAGCGGACCACCGTGAACTTATCGAAGCTCTTCGCCAGCAGCGGC
>JAIWOJ010000181.1 GCA_020216965.1 Prosthecobacter sp. | reverse complement strand
TGACTTGGCGCTGCTTTTCCCCACTGATGTCCACGATGGGGATACTGTAGCCCGGCGGCAGGGTGGTCTTGAGGTTTTTCGGCGGTATCAGCACCACATCCTTTTTTTGCAAGGCGGTCTGCTGAGCGGCGAGAGAGCCTGACCAAGCGGCAAGAACGACGAAAAGCGGTAGAAGGGTGGTGTTCATAGCAGTAGCGATGTGCACGAACTAACGGCGCGGCGTCACGCCTCCTTTGCTGGTCTCTTTTTCTGTCCAAGAGCAGCGGAGCATGTTTTGACAAAGCCGACCAGCAGGGATTTAGGTCAGACCTCGACTCCATGATTGAGATCTCCACCTTCACCGGCGGCATCGCCCAAACCAACGGCTACCTTGTCCGCGTGGCAGACATCACTCTGCTGGTGGATGCCCCTGAGGGTATCGCCCCATGGCTGCATCAGCAGGGGGTGAAAGTGGACGCTCTCTTGCTCACGCATCAGCACTTTGACCATGTGCTTGATGCCTCCGCGGTGGCGCATGACCATGGCTGCGCGGTTTATGCCTGGGCTGCCTTTTCTCATGATCTGACGCTGGAGCGCCTGTATGGCGCGGTGACTGGCTCTGCATTTGCCGTTCCAGATTTCACCGTGGATGTGGTCCTGGAGGGACGGGCCAGTCTAGAGCTAGGTACCTTGAAGGTGCAGCTCTTTCACATACCCGGCCACTCTCCCGACAGCCTGTGCTTTTACCTACCAAGTGAGGGCCTGCTTTTTGGCGGGGATGTGCTTTTCTTGGATGGTGTAGGCCGCACCGACTTTCCTGGCGGCTCTTTCTCCCAGCTCGCCACAGGGATCGAGCGCGATCTTTGGCCGCTGCCAGATGCCACGCGGGTTTATCCTGGGCATGGCGATGACACGACCATCGGCCGAGAAAGAGAGGAAAACCCCTTTGTCGGAGCCGCTGCCTGACCCTCATGAGCGAATCCCTCCAATCCATTGACCCGCCCCTCATCCTCAACTCAGATGAGCACTTCATGCGTGAGGCGCTACGCATGGCGCGCAAGGCCGCACGGCTGGACGAGGTCCCCATCGGCGCGGTCATCGTGCATCAGGGGCGTGTGATCGCGCGTGCCTGGAACCAGGTGGAGACGCTCAAGGACGCCACCGCCCATGCGGAAATGCTGGCCCTGACCCAGGCCGAAAGTGCTCTGGAGGACTGGCGCCTGGCCGACTGCGACCTCTATGTGACCAAAGAGCCCTGTCCCATGTGCGCGGGCGCTATCGTTCACTGCCGCGTGAGGCGGGTCATCTTTGGCTGCCCGGATGGGAAAGGCGGTGCGGCGGGCGGATTTTGGAATCTCCTGCAAGCGCCCAATCTCAACCACCGCTGCGAGATCACTCAAGGCGTCCTGAGCGACGAGTGCGTGGGGCTGCTCAAGGCGTTTTTTGCTGAGGCCCGACGGCGGAAAAGTGCAGGTCTGCCGCACCAAAAAGGTGCCACCATGGATGCCACCTCAAGCACACCGTCCTTTGATGGACCTTAGCCCTTCTGACCACCTCCTGGGGGGAATAGGCAGCCCTCTGTGCTAGCCTGGTTTTTCATGTGTTTCCGTTCCCCGGATACGGAGCACTGCATCTCATCATTTGCAGCCGCTGGCCTGCTCGACACCATGTCATCTGCGTTTTCTCATGGCTTCCAAGACCCCATCCTCCCCTTCTCCTGGCATCTGCTACCTCGTCGGCGCGGGTCCGGGAGACCCTGGCCTGCTCACGATCAAGGGCAAAGAGTGCATCGAAGCAGCGGATGTCCTGGTCTATGATTACCTGAGCAACAACGATTTCCTCCGCTACGCCAAAGAGGGTGCGGAGAAGATTTATGTGGGGAAAAAGGCAGGCGATCACGCGCTGCCACAGGATCAGATCAATGGTTTGATTGTGAAACTGACGCGCGAGGGCAAAGTGGTCACGCGGCTAAAGGGGGTGATCCCGTGCTGTTTGGCCGGGGTGCCGAAGAGGCTGCGGAGCTGGCTCAGGCTGGTGTGCGCTTTGAGATCGTGCCAGGCATCACCAGCGCCATCGCGGCACCGGCTTATGCAGGCATCCCCGTCACGCATCGTGACCATGCCTCTCAACTCACCATTTTCACCGGACATGAAGATCCCACCAAAGCGGAGACAAGCCTGGACTATGCCAAGCTGGCTGCGGCAGATGGCACCAAGGTTTTTCTCATGGGCGTGGAGAGGATGGCAGAAATCACCGGAGAACTCATGAAACACGGGGCTGATCCTGAAACCCCGATGGCCCTCGTGCGCTGGGGCACGCATGGCAAACAGCAGACGCTGGTAGCCACCCTAGGCACGATGGCCCAGCGCGTGGCGGAGACCGGCTTTAAAGCTCCTGCCGTGGCTGTCGTGGGGAATGTGGTGACGGAGCGTGAGCGCATCAATTGGTTTGAGAACCGCCCTCTTTTTGGCAAAAAAATCGTCGTCACCCGCACCCGCCAGCAGGTCGGTGTGCTCAGCCGCAAGCTGCGCGACCTAGGCGCAGATGTGATCGAGCTGCCGACTATCAAAATCGCCGAGCCCAAGGACCGCTTGGCCTTTGGCGAGCTCGTGCAGGACTGTCATACTTACGAGTGGATCATTTTCACCAGTCCAAACGGCGTGGATGCCTTCTTCCGCATGTTTGACAAGCTCTACAGCGACGCACGCAGCATCGGCGGTGCCCGCATCGCCTGCATCGGCCCAGGCACGGCCGAAAAAGTGCGCGCGAGGCACCTGGCGGTGGACCTGATGCCTGAGAAAGACTTTGTGGCGGAGGGACTGGTGAAGGCTCTGAGCGATCACCAAAACCTGGAAAACGTCTCCATCCTCTGGGTCAAGGCCGAGGAAACGCGGGAAGTGATCGCCAAAGAGCTGACGCGCCTAGGGGCCATCGTGGACGAGGCCATCGCTTACCGCACCGTGCCAGAAAAAGAAGACAACTTGGAAGCCCTGGCTCGACTGAAAAATGAAGGCGCAGACATGATTACCTTTACCAGCGCGAGCACCGTGGATCACTTCATGGATCTAGGCGTGCCTTTGCCAGAGGGGTGCAGGGTGGCCTCCATCGGCCCTGTGACCAGCGCTGCGGTGAAACGGCACGGATTGAAGGTGGACGTAGCCGCGACAGAGCACAGCATCCCCGGCCTGGTGGATGCGATCGTGCGCCACTGGTCGTAAAGCGCTCACACGGTCTTGCCAATCTTGAGGCTAGGCACCAACCGCACAGGAGACAGGCCCGCACGCCCCGTCTCGACCAGCTCCAGCACCAGCCTGGAGAGCCTCTTGGCAAATTTTGCTGGGTCCACAGAGTAGCGTGTCATCTCAGGCACAAGGTGCGCGAGGAAGGCATCGTCATCACGCGAGACCACGGCAATGTCACGCCCAGGGTGGTAACCCTGCCGCAAGAGGTGAGTGATGACCGTCAGGGCATGGTGAGAGCGGGCTACGACAAGCGCCGTGGGCGCGGGACGCAGCCTCTGCGCGCGCTCTAGGCAATCCACGAGGTCTGCCACGCTCTCCTGATGCCGCAGTACATGCAGTTCAGCGCTGCCCTCAGGGAATGCCTCCAGAAAGCCCTGCGCACTCTCTTCATCCCCACCATGGGCAGGCTCTGGCAGCAGCAGCGCCTGCGTGAGGTGCCCCTTTTGCCTCAGCATCACGGCTGCATGGCGGCAGGCTGCGCGGTAGTCGATATCCACCGAAGGCAAGTCCACCCCTTGAGCGCAGGAGCCCGCGACCACCGTAGGGATGCCCTGGCCTGCAAACCAGCCCTGGATGGCTGCGGAGGAGCGAAAGAGCACCCAGGCAGCGGCATTCACGCGCGTCGTCAGCTTTCGCAGACTCAGTGCCGGGTTATCATGAAAATCTCGCGCACTGACATGCACCTGCATCGGGTGCCCGGCATCTGCCAGCAGTTCACGCAGGGCATCCAGCCAAAACAGCACAAAAGGCGGCATTTGCTGGGCAGGCACAGGGGTGAGCAGCGCGATACTTCCCCCCTTCACCGGGCAGCGCTGTGCCTTCGTGGACAAGATGCGTCTCCTTTTCTTTTCCACGGCGCTGAGCACGCCCTCACGCTCCAACTGCACCAAAACCGCGCGCAAAGTCGGGCGGCTGATGCGCAAGCGCGCGCAGAGGGCACGCTCAGAGGGGAGAAAGTCCACCCATTCTCCGCGCCCGAGCGCTTCACGCAAAAATTCAGCACTGAGGGTGACGAGGGATGGCCGCTGGGGGACTGCATTCATGGGGAGGCCGCTAGCCTGCTTTTGGTCAGCTCATTTGACCATGGAGAAAGAGCCACAGCCCAGCGTTTTTTTTGCTAAAAGGCTACCTGCCGTTCTCAGCCATGCTTTCCCACTCTGAACTCCTCCAGCTCAAGCGCTGGAACACCCCCACCCTCTACAATGGCTGGGAGCAAATCACCCGCCTGGACCCAGCGGCGGATGGCTTCAATCTCGAAGAAACTCGGGACTTCATGCCCCAGATGGGGCCGATGATCGGCTATGCCATCACGGTCGTGATCGAACCGAGCCAAAAATCACACCGTGAAACGAATCCAGACGCATGGCATGACTATCGCCGCTATGTGGCCAGCGTGCCTGGCCCAAAGATCGTCTGCGTGCAGGACCTGGATAAACCGCGCGTCATTGGCTCCTTCTGGGGGGAGGTGAATAGCAACATGCACCGCGCTCTGGGCTGCGTAGGCACCATCGTGGATGGAGCCATCCGCGATGTGGACGAGATGACAAACGCCGGCTTCAAAGCGCTTGCCCGCCGTCTCTGCGTCGGCCATGCCCATGTGCATCCCGTGCGCTGGAACTGCCAAGTCGAGGTCTTCGGACGCACCATTCGCCCCGGTGACCTGATCCACGCAGACAAGCACGGCTTTCTCGTCCTAGAGCCTGAGGTCCAACCACAAATCCTCGAAGCCGCCCGCTTCATGGATGCCAATGAATGCCAGACCGTCATCCCCGCTGCACGCGGCAGCGCAGGTCTGAGCTGCGAGCAAATCCTCAGCAACCTAGCCGAGGCAGGTGCCCAGTTCGGCAGGAACGCCCGTGCTAAATTCCACCGTGAAGGCGAGTGGTAACTACTGACTTCCCCATCCTCATGAAAACCACACTTCTCCTCGCCCCTTTCTTTTTTCTCCTGCGCGCTTTGGCGGCCGAGCCCTTCCCGGAAAAGCAGGACCTTTTCACCATCGGCGATGACCCCGCCTTCAATCGCTACCACATCCCCGGCATCGTCGTGACGGCCAAGGGCACTGTACTCGCCTGGTGTGAGGCACGCCAGGGAGGCGGCGACTGGTCAGACATCCGCATCCTGCTGCGCCGCAGCACGGATGATGGCAAGACCTGGAGCGCCCCCCAAAACATCGCCGAGGTGCCCGGCCCCAAGCAACAACATGCCTTTGCCCTGCGCCTGAAAAACGTGGACACCACCCAGGTCACCTACAACAACCCCGTGCTCATCGCAGACCGCGACGGCACGGTGCACATGCTCTTCTGCCTGGAATATGAG
>JAIWOJ010000180.1 GCA_020216965.1 Prosthecobacter sp. | reverse complement strand
GAAGGCGGACCGCCTGTTGAAGGAGCCTGAATGGCCCCTTCAAATCAAAAATCAGAAATCATGAATCGGTTTGTCCGCCTCCGAAGCGCCCACTCGCCCATGATTGCTTGATTAATTGATTGCTGATTTCTGAATGCAGATTTTTGATCTTCAATCCCTATGGATGAACGAGCCAGCCAACTTGAAGATCGGTTGATCGATTTTGCGGTGCGTGTCATCGCTGTTGTTGAAGCTCTTCCTGATAGCAAAGCTGGCAAACACATCGCCAGCCAGCTCGTAAGGGCGGGCACGTCACCAGCACCCAACTATGGCGAGGCAAGAGCGGCGGAATCGCGGGCGGATTTCGTGCATAAACTCAAGATCGCGCTCAAAGAGCTGCGTGAAACGCTCGTGTGGCTCAAAATCATCGAGCGAAAGCCAATGCTGTCCGCCAGCCGCCTCGGAGACATCGTCAAAGAATGTGATGAACTCATTTCCATCTTCGTCGCAAGCCTCAAGACGGCCTCGAAGCCATCAATCAAAAATCAGAAATAGTAGCTCAGAAATTGATGAATCGGTTTGTCCGCCGCCGAAGCGCCCATTCGCCTGGGATTGATTCATTGATTGCTGATTTCTGAATGCAGATTTTTGAATTGCCGTGGAGCCGCAGAGCGAGCGCAGCCCCAGCCTGGTGGCGGATGATCTTTTCCGCCGCGAAGGGGCTCGGCTTGTCGCCACGCTCGCTGCGCATCTTGGCACGCACCGGCTTCAGCTTGCTGAAGACGCGGTGCAGGAGGCGCTGGTGCGTGCGCTGCAAACCTGGCCTTACCGCGGCATCCCGGACAATCCGGCAGCCTGGCTTTCCCTGGCGGCGAAAAATATCGCGCTTGATGCCCTTCGTCGGGAGCAGACCTGGCAGCGCAAGGAGGCACAAATCACTGCCGAGCAGGAGCGCTGGCTAATGCGTGCAGAACCAGCGGATGAGGCCCATTTAGCCGATGATACGCTGCGCATGCTCTTTGTCTGCTTTCATCCTCAGCTCTCCTTGGAGGCGCAGCTCGCGCTCGCCCTACGCACCGTGTGTGGCATGAGTGCTGGGGAGATCGGCGCGGCATTCCTGACAAGCGAGGCCGCTATCGCCAAGCGCCTCGTGCGCGCCCGACAAATGATCCGCGACCTGCGCCTGCCCTTTGCGGTGCCCACGGTGCCTGAGCTTCCTCAACGGCTTGATGGCGTGCTCGCCGCTCTCTATTTGCTTTTCAATGAAGGCTACAAAGCCTCTTCTGGTGACCGTTTGATCCGCGAAGAGCTTTGTCACGAAGCCATCCGCCTTGCCCGCTTGCTCTCAAAGCATCCGGTGACGAGCACGCCTGCCACGAAGGCCCTGGTCGCGCTGATGTGCCTGAATGCAGCTCGTTTGAAGGCCAGGACCGGCGTCGATGGCGAAATCGTGCGCCTGCGTCATCAGGACCGCAGCCAGTGGGACATGGCGCTCATCCAAGAAGGCATTCTCACGCTTGGTGCAGCCTCCAGCGGCGAAACGATTAGCCCCTATCATCTTGAGGCCGGTATTGCTGCCTGCCACTGCCTTGCCGCCGATGAAGCCTGCACCGATTGGCCGCGCATTCTGAATTTTTACGATCAACTCTTGCTGCTGAAGCCTACGCCTGTGGTGGCTATGAACCGAAGCGTTGCGCTTGCTCGTGTTCACGGTCCTGCAGCGGGCCTCAAGGCTCTCGAAAGCATCCCAGGCCGCCGCTCGCTTGAAGCGCTACACCTTTATCATGCCGTCCGCGCCAGCTTCATCGCCGAACTCGGACATCATGCCGAGGCGAGCGCCGCTTGGCAACAAGCCGCCGAATTGGCACCCTGCGAGGCGGAGCAGCAGTTCCTGAATGCACAAATGCACTCTCCTTCTGCGGAGGTGCGCTTTTCGTCGGTCTATTTTCCAGCGATGCAGTAGGCTGCTTTATCACTGCGCAGGATGAGGCGGTCCCCACTGACGGCTGGGGTTCCATGGAACTGAGAGTCATCCAGCGGTGGGATGCTTGCCAGTTTTTCATAGGTGGGCTTAGCTGCCAGGATGAAGGTGCCATTGCGGCGGGAGACAGCGTAAAGCTTATCTCCGATGAGCACTGGGGAGGCGTAAAAGGGCTTGCCACCACGGCCACGACCTGCGCCGCTTTCGATCACACGCTCGCGGTAGATCTCCTTGCCTGTTTTTGCCTCCATGCAGAGGGCAAAGCCAGCATCATTCACCACATAAAGGTGCCCTTCATGAAGGATGGGCGTGGGCACATAGCTGCTAGATTTGCTCCGCCATGCGATATGACTGCTGGTCACGTCCCCTTTGCCCCCGAGGCGCACGGCAGCGCTGTCTTGGGTGGGGTAGCCGCCAAAGAGATAAACAAGATCACCATCCGGGATGAGGGCAGGGGAGATGTTCCCTGGCAGGCCATGGGTAGCAAACCAGCGCAGCTTTCCGGTGTCAGGATTTAGACCCCAGATTTCTTGGGCGATGGGGAAGACAAGGTCTGTGCGCCCCCCGCTTTCGATGATCAGTGGGGTGCTGTAGGCGAGCTCAATCATGTCCCCACCGGCACGCCAGCGTTCTTTGCCCGTTTCCTTATCTAGCGCCACAAGCGCTTTGCTCTCATCTGTGGCATTCACGATGACGGTGTTCTTGTAGAGGATGGGGCTTCCTCCAGAACCCCAGCGCCTGCCGCTGGAGCCGGTGCCTAGCTGTGTGAGCCAGAGCTGGCTGCCCGCCATGTCATAAGCGGCAGCTCCCGTTTTGCCAAAAAAGACAAAGACTTTACTGCCATCGCTCACGGGCGTGCTGGTGGCGTAGCCATGCTCAGTGATGAAACCTTCGTAATCATCCTCACGGGCACTGGAGGGCACGGTGGCCTGCCAGAGCTTTTTACCATCTGCTAGGCTGAGGCAGATGAGGTGACGTTGGAGCTTACTCTGGTCCTTGTTCCCCGGTTGGTCACCATAGCCTGTCCAGCAGGTGAGGAAAACTTTCTCTCCCACCACGATCGGGCTGGAAGAGCCTGGGCCAGGCATATCAAACTTCCAGGCTATATTTTTCTCTGCGGACCAAGTGGTGGGAATGCTGGCATCTTTGACGATTGCCGTTCCAGTCGGACCCAGAAAACGCGGCCAGTCTGCTGCCGGTGAATCAGCAACAGATAGCAGGCAAAAGAGGAGGGCGGAGTAAGCGCGCATAAGGTGATGAAAAACCGCGAAGCCCCCTGCCAGTTGCACTGTCTTCTGTGAAAAAAGTGTTCCCTAGAAGGCGGTGGCGGGCAGAATGAGGCTCATTCCGCCTTGTGTTCCACCCTAGCCAAGGTGGTGAGGCGAGCGAGAAGGTGGTAGTAACCGACGGTGGCCGCTAAGAGCAGCATCACGACGACGAGTGACCAGAGCCCAGGAATGAGCGGTGGTCCGATGCGGCGGCGTGACATGGTAGGTAGTTCAGAGTTTGCTGGCGAGGTGCTCCACGCTGTTTTTCAGCAGCTTGAGACCGACTTCCTGGCTTTTCTCAGGGTGAAACTGCACGGCGATGAGGCGCTCTTTGGCGATACCTGAGATGAACGGGGTGCCATAATCTGTCCGGCAGAGTGCTAGCGAAACATCTGCCACCTCTGGATAGTAACTGTGCACGAAATAGAGGTGGCCTGGGTTTGGCAGCCCCTGCCACCAAGCTGATTTTTCCTTAACCCAAGAGACTTGGTTCCAGCCCATGTGCGGGATCTTCAGGCCATGCTCAGCGCGAAATTTCCGCACATGACCAGGCGCGATGGAAAGCCCCTCAATACCAGGGCATTCTTCACTAGACTCAAACAGCAACTGATAGCCCAGGCAGATACCCAAGTAGGGTTTTTCCGCCCTCAGCCAAGCGCGTAGGGGATCCCACAGGCTGGTTTCTTTCAAAATGCGCACGCTGTCACCAAACGCACCCTGGCCTGGGAAAACCAGAAGATCGATGGAATCAAAATGGCTAGGCTCCGTCACTAGCTTAGCGGCGTGGCCGATGGTGGAAAAGGCATTGAGCACGCTGCGCAGATTCCCCGCGCCGTAGTCCAGCACTCCAAGTTTTAGCATTTAGAGAACCTCCTTGGTGCTGGGGATGCCAGTGACGCGCGGATCATGGCGGGTGGCCATATCTAGTGCGCGGGCCAGTCCCTTAAAGATAGCTTCCGCCATGTGATGTGCGTCCCGACCCCGGCGGATCTCCACATGAAGTGTGGCAAGAAGGCTAGAGGCAAAGGCACGCAGGAATTCCTCCACCAGTTGATAGCTAAAGCGGTTCACGCCGCCGATCGCCTCCACACGCTCTGGCGCATGATAGCTGAGGAAAGCGCGCCCGCTGAGGTCTAGCGCGACCTCAGCCAGCGTCTCATCCATGGGCAGCAGCCAGAAGCCGTAGCGGGTGATGCCGACCTTTGTGCCTAGTGCTTCGCGGAAGCACTGGCCGAGAACGATGCCCGTGTCCTCCACGGTGTGGTGATAGTCCACTTCGATATCGCCCACCACTTTGACCTTGAGATCAAAGAGCCCGTGCTTGGCAAAAAGCGTCAGCATGTGATCAAAGAATGGCACGCCCGTTTCGATCTGGGAGGTGCCACTGCCATCGATGTTTAGCTCAATGGCTATATCTGTCTCTGCCGTCTTGCGGTGTTGGGAGGCGGTGCGTGGTGTCTGCATTCAGTGTGCGGGGAAGATTAGTCCATAAAACCTGGACCGGTCAAATACGGCTCATGTTCACAATAGTGTGTCGTAGGCACGGCCTTCTTTCTTGTCGTAAAAGTTCATAAAGGCGCGGTTCACGACCGCATAGCCTCCGGGCGTGGGGTAGTCGCCAGTGAAATACCAGTCCCCAAAGCTGGGGCCGCCCTCGGTGTCCAGAGCAGCGTGCAGGCCGGCGACGGTCTGAAAGATCACTTTGACCTCACCACGCCAAGGTGTGCGGCTGGGATAGACAAGCTGGGCAATTTTAGCCGCAATTTCTTCTTCGCTAAAAGGGGCGTAGATGGCTTTCACCGCATTGCGCATCTCTTGGCGTGGTTTTTTGAGTTCAGCCACGCAGGCATCGTAGGTCTCCCGCAGCACATGGCGCAGGCCGCGCTCTTTGAGAAGCTCCACAGCCGCTTGAAAGGCGATGAATTTCCCCAGCTCAGACATATCAATCCCATAACAGTCCGGGTAACGGATCTGGGGCGCGGTGGACAGGACGATGATGCGCTTGGGGTTCGTGCGTGCGAGGATGCGTAGCAGGGAGGTTTTCAGCGTGGTGCCGCGAACGATGCTATCATCAATCACGACCAGGTTATCCCGCTCGGTAACGACACCGTAGGTGATGTCATAGACGCTGGAGACCAGCTCGTCACGCCCGGTCTCGGAGGCGATGAAGGTGCGCATCTTGATGTCTTTGAGCGCGATTTTTTCCGCGCGCGGCCAGTTGCGCAGCACCAGATCATCCAGTTTTGCCTCATCTGGTTCCCCTTTACGCAGCATCTCCATGAGCGCCTCCTTCACGACCACACGTCGGCTTTTACGCAGTCC
>JAIWOJ010000179.1 GCA_020216965.1 Prosthecobacter sp. | reverse complement strand
GTGGTGCTGCCGGATAGAACTTCATCCTCCAGTGCTGTAGATGCCTGGGTGAAGGCTGAATCAGACCACTTTCTCACCCGCTGGCGTAGCCTGATGCGCGGGGATGCGCGCGTGGCCCATGCATCTGAAATCAAAGATGTCTTTGAAGCTGGAAAGAACCAGAGCCTCATCCTTTGGGGCACCCCAGAGTCTAACTCTTGCATCCGAATGCTCCTCAGTAGCCTACCTTTGGAGTGGGATGCGGAAAAGGTAGGAATGAGGGGCAAAACGACCTTCGACGCTATGACTCATGTGCCAGCACTGACCTACCCCGCGCTGAAATCCCCTGGTTTTGAGGTCGTTATCAATTCTGGGCTCACCTTTCGCGAAGCCCATGATCGGACCAATTCCCTGCAAAACCCCAAGCTGCCAGACTGGGTCATTTTTGATATCACCCAGCCACCCAGCCCAGAGGCAGCCGCCAGAGTTGTAGCAGCCGATTTCTTTGACGACCACTGGCAGGTGCGCTGACCTGCGCTCTCAACGATGTGCCTGCAACTGCACCAAAGGCTCAAAGACAAACCACTGATCCCAGTGCTCCTGCAAGTATTCGTGCATGACAGGCAGCCAACGCGCCCCTACATCCTCTGCACGAAGGCGTTTTGTCCCCTCAGAAAAGCAGCTCCCGACATGAATCCGGTAATGCAGACGCCCTAGCCGCTCTAAAAAAATGGGGTAGCATGGAGCGCGGGAGACCTCCGCTAGCACTAAAGGTCCCCGAGGGATGCGATAAACACGCCCCTGATGGCACATCGTGATAGGTGAGACTGCTGAGAGGACGCGATCTCCCTGCACAGCCACCGCCTCACCTTGCAGGAGTAGCCGACAAAGCTCTAAACCCAGGTGATTGTCCCCATAATTGTAATGCACGCGCAGCATAGGGTGCTGCCTTTCAGCTTCGCGCAGTTCCTGCTCACGCAATTTTTGCAACTGCTCCGTCTGCTCTGGTGCCCGCACAGTATGCAGGCGACGGCCAAACTTGCTGGCAAATAGCGTGGCACCAATGTCATAGTTGCCACTGTGAATCGTGAAAATCAGCACCCCCTCTGGACAGGCGCGCAATTGCTCAAAGCGCTCAATATGAGGAATATCCCACTGCACTTGGCGATTAAAGTGCATCACCCAAAGGCGATCGAGGTAGGTAAGAGCAAAGTTCACAAACACTAGAAAGCCTGCCCACCAACCTACTGATGGGCCAAAGTCAGGGCGCAGTGCCTCAAGGTTGCCGGTCACTGCACGCCGCTGCTCAGTCGCCAGCAAATAAATCACCAACGTCACCGGCCAAGTGAAAAAAATCGCCAGCCGCCAGGGCATGACCCCCATGATCGCGATCAGGCAACGTGTCCAGAAAGCACCATGTAGGCCCGTATTCCGCAGAGGCTGTGCTTGCGGGAGCGGTGGGTTGGCGGTTATTTCAGGCGTCATCTGTTGGACTTCTGCCCGTAGGATCAGACCAGCATCAAGTCGAGTCAAAATCATGCACGCCGCCGCTCTCGCCTCCCACTCTCCCTACGCTAACACTGCCGATTACGATGTGGTCATTCTAGGCGGAGCATTCAGTGGAGCATCCTCTGCTCTTTTGCTCAAGCGCGGCCTCCCAAGCCTGAAAGTCCTCGTGATTGAGCGCAAAGATGAATTTGACCGTAAAGTCGGCGAGAGCACCTCTGAGGTCGGCGGTTGCTTTCTTACCCGCGTTTTGCATCTAGGCTCCTACCTCAGTGCTCACCACTATCAAAAGCATGGACTGCGCATGTGGTTCTGCAAAACCCCCCACGACAGGGTAGAAGACTGCACCGAAATCGGACCTAAATTCCAAAGCCGCTTGCCCACCTTTCAGCTAGATCGTTCCCTGCTGGATCAACATGTACTAGACCTGGCCATCCAGGAGGGGGCTCAGCTAGAGCGCCCCGCGACTGTGCGAGAAATCCAGTTGGCTGAGGATGATGAGCCCCACCGAGTTTCGTGGACCACGGTTACAGGTGAGAACCGACAGATCACCGCACGCTGGGTGATAGATGCCTCTGGACGTGCGGCTCTACTCGCTAAAAAACTAGGCTTACACCGTCCGCTCGGAGATGAACATCCGACGTCGTCTATTTGGTGCCGTTACCGCAAGGTCAATCCTCTCGATAGCCACAAAAGCCGCAGCCTTCACCCTTGCCTGATGAGAAATGTCAACAGCTCTCGTAGCAGCGCCACAAACCACCTCATGGGCCGTGGTTGGTGGGTCTGGCTGATTCCGCTATCGAATGGGGATTACAGTGTAGGCATCGTTTGGGATCGCTCAATCTTCCAGCTCCCTGAAGGGCCTGACCTGACCTCTCGTCTGCACGCCCACCTGATGCAGCACCCCATCGGACGTTTGATGTTTCGTGAAGCAGAGCCCGTCGCAGGAGATACGTTCTATTACAAAGGTTTACCGTATTTCACGGAGCAAATGGTCGGTAACCGCTGGGCCATGGTGGGGGATGCCGCAGGCTTCATTGACCCTCTTTACAGCCAAGGGCTAGATTACTGTGGGCATACCGTGCATGCTGTGACCCAAATGATCCTCAACAGCGCCGCCGGGAAGGATATATCAGGCACACTGGATTATCTCAGAGGAGCCTACAAGCGTAGCTACCGCCTGTGGTTTGAAAGTTTGTACAAGGGAAAATATCGCTACCTAGGTGATGCCGAATTAATGCGCATCGCCTTCATTATGGACTTGGGGACTTACTTCATCGGTCCAGTGCGGCTCGTGTATTCTGACCCTGCTTATGAATGGAATCGACTGCCCTACGATGGCCCGATAGGCAACCTCTTCGCAAAATTCATGGCTTTCTACAACCGCCGACTGGGTGCCATGGCAGAAAAACGCTGGGCCAAAGGCACCTATGGCGCGTGGAATAACGGCATGGACCTTACACTGTCTCAGAGCTATTCACCAAACTTCAGCGCTTTTATGTTTCTGCGCTGGGGGCTCCGGCTCTGGCTGATGGCGGAATTGAGAACACTCTTTGGGCGCCCCGCACTAAACCCAATGTCAGAGATCCAGCCTGCCGTCCCCACTTCTGGGGACGTGAAAGCCACGGCCTGAGAAATGCCAGACATCACTTGCACCCCCACTAGCCACCGGGACAATCAGAGCGCCTAACCCTCAGCATGAAACGCCTGTTTTCCTTTGGCCGCAAAAACACCCCTCCTCCGCGTGAGCCCTCGGTGTCTGACGGCGTCGCAGGATGGTCACCCATGACTTACCCGACACCTCAGGAACTTACGCAAATGATGCCAGGCGGAGTTTATCGTTTTGACTTGCTCATCGGACAAGGCGGCATGGGTGCAGTCTATCGCGGCAGCCAGACCAACCTAGAACGATCTGTCGCTATCAAAATCCTCCACCGCCAACACGGCGCAGACTACGCCTACCCGCAACGCTTTCGCCGGGAGGCTCAGGCACTAGCCCAGATGAACCATCCCAACATCGTCAGTGTCTTCGACTTCGGCGTTGTAGGTGACTATCTCTACTATGTGATGGAATACATCCAAGGGATTGATCTTCATCAGAGCCTCTGTGCAGGACCCCTACCTCCGATTCGTTCCATAGAAATTCTGTTAAAAATCTGCGATGCACTTACTTACGCCCACAGCAAAGGCATCGTCCACCGCGATATCAAACCCGCCAATATCTTACTAGCGAACGACGGACGCATCAAAGTTGCCGACTTCGGTCTTGCCAAACGTTTCAACGCCAAGACCACCCTGCTCACACAGACCAATATGGCCATGGGCACGCCCGATTACGCGGCCCCCGAGCAATATGACTCCAAGGCCAACATTGATCCGAGGACTGATATCTACGCCCTGGGTGTCATGTTTTACCAAATGCTCACCGGCAATCTGCCACGCGGTTCATGGCATCCACCCTCCACGCTCATCGGGTGTGATTCACGGCTCGACACCATCATTACTCGCGCGCTCAAACCAGATCCCAAAGAACGATTTCAGAGTGCCGAAGAGCTAAAATCAAACCTGGTCGAAGCCCTTGTCTCCCCACCACAGGCAAGTCCATCTGCATCCACCACAGCACCTGCGCCTTTTTCCAGAGCCCAAACACTGACCGGGCCCTCCACAACGGCAAAACCCTTCGCTGGACGCATCCTTGTCTTGGAAGACGATGTGCTGCTGCGTAACCTTATTGTTCGCACACTGCGCAGGGAGGGGTATGAAATCACTGAAACTGCTGACGGTGCCGATACCGTCCGTGCTTACAGTGAGGCCATGATGTCACGCCAGCCCTTTGACCTTGTCCTCATCGACCTCACCATTCCTCTAGGCATGGGGGGAGCACGTGCCATGGAGTTGCTTCGCAAGGCAGATCCAGAGGTAGATGGCATCGTTTCCAGCGGCAATCGCTCTGATCCTGCCATGCTCCAGCCCAGTGCTCATGGTTTCTCTGACGTGCTACCCAAGCCCTACGACAGCGAAGACCTCGTGCGCGTTGTCAGTCAGGTCCTCCAGCGCAGGAAAGCGCGACTTTCCGTCACACACTCATGACCGAAACCGCACCCGTTGTCTGCCCCTCTTGTTTCCAGGAATTCGAAGTTCCCTGCCCACATCACACTGAACTTCCCTGCGATCTCGATTACGACTGCGAAGTTTGCTGTCGCCCTATGCGCATCCTTTTTCAGATGGATGAATGTGAAGGCGAAATGCGTGCCACTGCCTATGGGCTAGTTGATTGAACTCCGAATCCACTTTTGACACAGACAAGAGTGTCCAAGTCACCGGCAAGTTTGAAATTGAGCTAGAACCCTGGAGTCCACCAATTTTGCTAACCTGCGTAGCTCCTTGTGAACTCCAGAGTGTGGGGTGAACTCGGACGAAATATCTGAGCACAAAAAAATCCCCGTGGGTGCATCGTCCCACGGGGATAAAAAACTCAGACTAATCAATATAGATCCAATCACTCGTACCTCACATCAAGATCCGTGAAGATCATCGTGCCGTGTGCGACTTCGCCTGGGGCGGGTTGGTAGGTCGCTGATATAGTGCTAAAGGATGAACCCGATCGGATGCTCGTGTCCGTGTGGATCACCACACCCTCAAATAGCACCTTCAGTTCATTGGCAGCAGCGTCATGCAGGAACTCAATAGAAACGGGGCTACCGGAGATCATGCGCTGGTTCAGCGCCGTCGTGACACCACTCCCAGAGGTATAGTTCAGGCTGCCATCCCGTGCATCCACCCACAGAGCCGCCATCGGAGCCTTCTCTGCATCCACAGCAGTCCAGCCAAAACGGTCATCAGTTCCTCCTTCCGGCAGCTCAAGCTGCATTTTGACAGCGGCCACTGTCTTCTTGGCATTGCCAGGTGCGGTGAATTTTTCATTCCAGATCATCATGGGAACCTTCAACTCTACACCATCTCCTCCAATACGAATTTTTCCGTCATCTTCGACTGACTCTTGCGCAACTTCTGATTGTTCGGAATCTTGATCATAACCCACCCAATCCAAAGCGGATTGAACTGATGAAA
>JAIWOJ010000178.1 GCA_020216965.1 Prosthecobacter sp. | reverse complement strand
GATGATCCAGGCGCAGCCGGGCTAGGATTGGACACGAAGGCGGACTTTTATGCCTGGGCTAGCACGATGTCATAGCCATAGATTTCCCGGAAGATGTCGCACTTTGACTGGATGGCGATCTGCTCGATGGTCGTGTCTTCAACGCCAGGGGTCAGGATGGTCAGGCGGCCAGGCTCAGGACGGAGGAGGATGGATTTGATGCGTTGGGCGTGGCTACGGTCTAGGGCATCTGCAATGCGCAACAGCGCGGCCAGCTTAAAGACGATCATCCGCGCCTCGCGATCCAGGTCTGAAAAGTGAGGGTGGCCGCGTTCGGGATTGTAGCGGCGGTGGTAGCGTGCCAGGAGGGCGACGAGCTCGCGCTCGCTGGTGCTGAGGCCGAAAATCTCCGTCTGCATCAGGATGTAGAGGCTGTGCTTATGATGCTCCCGCGGGCTGATGAACATGCCCACTTCATGCAGGATGGCGGCCACGCGCAGGACGAGCTCGTAGCGTGCGTCTAGGCCATGGAGATGGCGTAACTCACGGAAAAGCTGCCGGGCAAAGCCCGCGACATGGTCCGCGTGCTTGCGGTCCGTCTTGTAGCGCACGCCGATCTCACAGGCCGCCTGCATGACCTCCTCTTGAAAGCTATCCGTGCGCGGGCGCTCGGTGATGAGGTCCTGCATCAGCTCACGCTGAAAGTCGCCCTCCGGCACCCAGACCACATCATCTCCGAAACGTGAGGCGAGGGCTAAATTCGTCTGGAGAGCGGGCACGATGCCTTCCCCACCGGTGTAGTGGACGTGGAGGCGGCGCACGAGTTCATCTGGGGTGAGCAGGGCGATTTTTTCAGTGAAGCGGGCAAGGTCACTCTCTAAGATGCGACATGCCCCCTGGCGCGGCGTGGCTAGCAGGGGAGCCACGCTCTGGATCTCGGCACCGATGGCGACATGGTGGTCAAATTTATACCCGGCATAGTCCTGGGCCAGGTGATCGACCACCCCACGGATTTGCTCTTCCAAATGCGCCAGATGCGGTGAGCTCTCCCCCTCCAGCCCTGCCATGGCCTCACGGGCACGGAAGATGCCCAGGCGGTAATTGCTGTACATCGCCAGCCGTCCTTGCTTGAAGTACAGCGCACGGGTATTCCCTGGCCCGATGTGAGAGACAAAGGTGCGCCCCTCTGCCAAGCGTGGCTGCTTGTCCAGCAGCCGACGGGCGATTTGATAGACAAGGCGGGTCATGTCCCCATCATCAATCACGCGTGCGGTGAGGCCGGTGCCTACCTGGAGGCGGTTGAGAAAGATCTCGTGGTTAGCGGCTTCAGTGAGGATGTTGGTGGTGTAGAGGCGGATGGAATCCGGGCTCATCCCATACTCGCGTGTCGAAAGGAGGAAGTCCCTCAGGATGGCCGCTGCCTGCTCCAGCGTCCCCCTGGAGACTGTGCCAGTGCGGAAAATATCGCGCGCCAAAGGCAGAGGACGGTCGAGGTGCTCGATTTCCGCAAAGCTGCCTTTTTCCGTGGTGCTGCCGATGACCATGGAAAGAGAGGCAGCACCGACATAAATCACGGCCTGCTCATTGGAGGGTGGGGGTGGCATGGAGGAGCGGTGGGATCAGGGTTTCAGTTTGGCAGTGCTCGGGGTGGTCTCACGCAGCCAGGCCACACTGCCAACGGCCACGGCCGTGCCGCCGAGCTTCGCGACGCTGTACTTCAGCCCCCGAGTGAGGCCAGGCACGGCATAGCGCGCCACTTCCTGGCGGAGCAGATCAAGATAAAGACGCGGTAGCTCCTCCACCAGGCCACCGCCCAGGGTGATGTGGTCTGGGGCTAAAAGATTCACCACGGCAGCCACGCCCATCCCCAGGTAGCGGATGGAGTTTTGAAACATCACAAGGGCGGCCTCTTCGCCACCGCGCACGGCATTGGCGAGCGCTTTGCTGCGGATATCACGCAGATTTCCCTGGGTCTTGCGGTCTAGCTCAGGAAGCTGACCACGATAGCAGGCCACGCCTGCCTGGGAGGCCAGGGCCAGGCGGCTGGTCAGATCTTCCAGCAGCACCGCCCCTTCGTGGGGGCTGCCCAGGTGCGTGCCGGGTAGATAGATCATGCCTAGCTCCATGGCAGAAACACCGCGCCCCATGATGATGCGGCCATCATAGACAAAGCCTGCGCCCACACCTGTGCCGGGAAAGACGCCCAGCAGGGAGCGCGCACCTTTGCCTGCACCCAGCTTGTATTCCCCATAGGTGCCAGCATCCACGTCGTTGAGCACTGCCACGGGCGTCTTGAAGGCGGTGCGCAGCAGCGTGCCGAGTTGCAAATTCCTCCAGCCTAGGTTCGGCGCATGGATCAGCACGCCTTTGTCAGGATTCACCAGCCCAGGGCAGCCGATGCCGATGCCTTGCAGGCCAGTGGGGTCCACTCCGGCGTCTGCGATGGCTTCCTGGATCGCCTTGAGGATTTTCTGCCGTCCTTTGGTCTGCCCATCAGAGCCATTGGTGGATTTCCGCGCAGAGCCCAGGACTTGGTAATCTTTGTCCAGCACGCAGGCCAGCATCTTCGTCCCGCCTAGGTCAAAACCGATCCAAAACGGCACGCGCTTGAGCTTCGCGGCCTTGGTAGGTGCTTTCTCTGCCTTGATGAGCTTGGTTTTTTTCTTGGCTGCCATGCTGCATGAGAGCACGGGCGGCCCGCTGCGGGCAAGTGACAAGCTGCGGCAATGCGCTTTGCCCACCGCTTGCTCACTGAGGACCGGTGAGGTAATCCGTGACGCGGTTGCCTCGGAAAGTCACCGTCGCTGCCTTGTACGGTACATAAGTCACCATCGGCCCGCCCATCCAGTAAGGATCCCAGGGGCCGACGTAGCCGCATCCACGCCCACGCAGACCCCAGGCACCGCCCCAGCCCCAGCCCATGCCCACGGTGGTGGTGTACACAGGCTGGCTGCCCATGTACGTCCACTGCTCGACGTTGACTCCTTTTTGCCGACCTGCCGCCACGCCATCGGGACGCCCTAGCGCCAGGAAGACACCCTCCTTGCTCATCCCCTCACGGATCCGCCCCTGCTGCACCAGCACCTGATCTGAGGTGGAAAGGGACTGATAGATCTGCGGATTGGCCGCAATGCGTCGCTCACGCGGGCTGGCGCAGGCAGCTAGGCCGAGAATAAGCAGCAGGGCGAAGGTAGGACGGGCCAGGTTGGACATGGTGGGTAATAGGCGCGATGAAATGACCTGAGGGAGGTGGCTTTCGTTCAAGCAGAAAAAATCACAGCCGCATGGCGAAGTGAACTTGCCGCCCGATCTCCTCAAAACCGCAGGAAGGATACAAATTTTGCCCGATCACATTGGAGGCCATGGTCTCGATCTTCGCCACCTGCATGCCCGCCTCTCGGAAATAGTCCAGCGCATGATGGATGAGCCGCCTTCCCAGCCCTAGGCCGCGTGCCTGCTCCTCCACCGCGAGGTTCGGGATGCGACCGATGGAGTTCACCCGGTCTAGCCGGGTGGTGATGTAGCCGAGGATGCGCCCCCCACGCTCTGCGACAAAGCAGCCCTCTGGGTTAGCTTGGCAGTCATCATCGATGTGGTCCGCTTTGCGTGCGCGCCAATCGCGGCCATTCCATACGCCTAGCCGATCCTCCAGCATCTGATCCAGAGCCACACTGCCAAAGGAGTCCACCGTGATCTGCCGCAGCATCGGTAGGTCCTCTGGGCGGTAATGACGAATGGTGACGGGTGGCTCGTGCTGCATAGTATGGGCAGACCATAACGGCGATCTGCGCGGCTGTCATGCTCCCGGAAGCACCCCAGACACGCGCCCCTTGCCCCACGCCCTACCACCGCCTACATCACCCTCATGCCCGCCAACCTGAAAGAGGATCTGAAGAACCTGCCCCGCCATATCGCCATCATCATGGATGGCAATGGCCGCTGGGCCAAAGAGCGCGGCCTACCCCGCACCGAGGGCCACCGCCGTGGGGCAGACACGGTGCGCGCGATCACGGAGGAATGCGGTGCCCTGGGTGTGGAATACCTCACACTCTATGCATTCTCCGCTGAGAACTGGAAACGTCCCAAGCGTGAGGTAGATGCCCTCATGAAGCTCCTGGAGCAATTTCTCCGCACACGCACGCCGGAGATGATGGAGCAAAACGTCCGCCTCCAGGCCATCGGCCGCCTGCATGATCTGCCCCAGACATGCCAGCAACAGCTCCACCGCAGCATTGAGCAGACCTCTCAAAACACCGGCCTCACCCTCATCCTCGCTCTCAGCTACGGCGGGCGTGAGGAGATCGTCGATGGCGTGAAAAGCCTGCTCGAAAGCATCGAACGCGGTCATCTGGATAAAGGCATGATCGATACTGAGGTCTTTTCCAAGCACCTCTACACCCGCTACTATCCCGATCCAGACCTACTCATCCGCACCAGTGGAGAGATGCGCCTCTCCAATTTCCTGCTCTGGCAGCTCAGTTACACAGAGTTTTATATCACACAGACCCTCTGGCCTGACTTTGGCAAAGAAGAGCTACACCAAGCCATCCGCGCCTATAGCCAAAGACACCGGCGCTTTGGCACCGTGGCCTGAGCCACTGCCACCGCCGTGCCTCCTAGGGCGTGGCGGTGTCAGTGGCCTGCTTCTGGCTGCTAGGGCTGTGCTTCCGTCAGAGTGTGGGGCTTTCTTCTTCAGAGATGGTCGGGGCGGTTTCCACGGCGGGTTTTCCTAGATAAGAGGGCAGCTCCACACCGACGTTTTTCGCAATGTCATGCAGCGGCGGCACGGAACCGACGAGGCCAGAGAGAAAGTCCGCCGTGCGTGTCTTGCCGTCCTCGCCTGCACGCCCAGAGTCCCAGACGGTGACCTTGTCGATCTTCACACCAGAGATGGCCTTCACCTGCTCTGCCACGAGGGCGGGGAGTTGCTCGGTAATCATGAGCTGCGCTGCCTTTTCGGCCCCGCCGCTGGCATGGACGATGGCCTGGAAGCCGCGTGCGCGTGCCTCTAGCTGCGCCAGCGTGCCTTGCGCCTGTGCTTCCATGATGGCTTTCAGACCGGCAGCTTCGCCCTCTTTTAGAATGCGAATCTTTTCCGCATCAGCAGCGGCGATCAGTTCGATGCGGCGCTTCTCCGCTTCTGCCTGCAACTCGACGCGGGTTTTTTCTGCCTCGGCCTGAAGGCGGATGCGGTTCTTTTCCGCTTCCGCCAGCACTTCGATCTTCCGGCGCTCAATCTCCGCCTGCACCACGATGCTGGCCACCTGGGCAGCCTCCTCGCGCTTGGCGCGCTGGCGTTCGGCGGCCTCTTCCGATTTGTAAGACTCTTCCAGGGCGCGTGCGGCCGCTACTTTTTCCGCTGCCGTGCCGATGCGCTGAGCTTCCGCTTCCTTCTCACGGCGTGCGGCGATGGAGTTGGCGATCTCCACGGCGGACAAGTTTTCTCCCGTCACCGCCTCGGCTTGGGCCTGCGCCACGCGGATACGTTTTTCTTTGTCTGCCTCAGCCGCGCCGATGTCGCCATCACGCTATTGCTGGCTGGCCTTGATCTTCGCGTCATTGATGGCACGTGCGGCGGCCTCTTTGCCGAGCGC
>JAIWOJ010000177.1 GCA_020216965.1 Prosthecobacter sp. | reverse complement strand
AGATCATCATCCGCACCACCAATGACCCGCGGCCGCACCCCGCCCGCATCGTGCATGTGGCCCATGATTGTGACCTAGCCATTGTGGAGGCGGAAGATGGCGCGCCATTTGAAAACATGCGCCAGCTCACCCTGGGTGGGATTCCTAAGCTGAACACAGAGGTTATTGCCGTAGGCTACCCCATTGGGGGCGACCGCATCTCCGTCACGCGCGGCGTGGTCTCCCGCATTGATTTCCGCACCTTTAGCCACAGCGGGGTGGACCAGCACCTTGCCATCCAGGTGGATGCAGCCATCAATCCCGGCAACTCGGGCGGTCCCGTGCTACAGGCAGGCAAGGTCGTAGGCGTGGCCTTCCAGGGATACAGCGGCAGCGTGGCCCAAAACGTCGGCTACATCATCCCCGTGCCAGTCATCCAGCGCTTTCTCAAAGATGTGGAGGATGGGAAATACGATCACTATGTGGACCTCGCCGTGACGGACTTTGCCGTGGAAAATAGCGCGCAGCGCAAGGCTCTGCAGCTCAGCGAGGATGGCGTGGGCGTGATGATCGTGGATGTGGAGCCCGCTGGCAGTGCCGGGGGTGCCCTCCAGCGCGGTGACGTGCTGCTCTCCATGGATGGCAATCCTGTGCTCAACAACGGCCTCATGCGCTTTGAGGGTGAGCTGATGGACATGAACGAGGTGGTCGAGCGCAAATTCGCCGGAGACAAGCTCAAGATCAAGCTACTGCGCGATGGCAAACCGATGGAGAAGGAGGTGACCCTGAAGCGCTTTGACCCCTACGTGCGCATGGGCTCCCAATATAACCAACGCCCGCGCTACCTCGTCTATGCCGGGCTCGTCTTCCAGCCATTGGACCGCAACCTCATGGATGCCCACCAGGTGCGCGATTCCGTGGCCAACTACATTTTTGACAACTACCTCACGGACAAAATCTATGTCGAGCGCCCCGAGCCTGTGATGCTGACCACGGTGCTGGCGGATGAGGTGAATACCCACCTAACCGTCTATGCCCAGAGCGTGGTGGATGAGATCAATGGCGTGAAAATCCGCAGCCTGCAGGACGTGGCAGAGGCACTGAAAAAGGAAGACAAAAAAGGCTTTGTGGTCGTGAAGCTGATCGAAAAAGGCCGCCCTCTCGTGCTGAAGCGGGAAGTCGCCGAGGCCGCACACCCGCGCATCATGAAGACCTACGGCATCCCAGAGGATTCCTACCTGGGCAATGAATAAGCACGCGGCAACCCAACGACCCAAATCCAGATCCACTTTTCCCATGAAGCCGCTTTTTCCCATCGCCCTGGCCCTCCTGGCTGCCAATCTCAGTGCCCAGGAGGCCCCGCCATCCCCCAAAAAGCCTATCGGTCTGCTCACCAAAACGCCGCTGCCAGCAGCGCCGCAGGCTGGAGCCACCCCGGTCATCAACACCAACTCCCTGCTGAAGGTCAACGTCACCTACCAGACCTACAACATGCAGATCCCCTGGCAAAAAGAGAGCGCAGGCGGACGGCGCGGGCTGGGCGTGGTGCTCGCTGGAAACCGTGTGCTGGTCACTGGCCAGATGGTCGCTGACTCGACCTACATTGAGCTCGAACTGCCCGAGGGGAATCAAAAGATACCCGCCAAAGTGCAAGCTGTGGATTACGAGGCAAACCTAGCCCTGCTGGTGCCAGACTCCCCCACAAAGGAAAAGGAGTTCTTTGCGGGCCTCAAACCGGTCGAGGTCGATCCCACGGCACGCATTGGCGATCCCTTGGCCGTCTGGCAGACAGGGCGCGTAGGGGATCTCATCGTCACCCCTCTGCGCATCAGCAAGGTGATGATCCAGGGCTATGTGGTCGAGAACGCAGCCTTCCTCGTCTATGAGGCCATCGGCATCATTCGCAGTGAGTCCAATAGCTTTACCTTGCCCGTGGTGAAGGGAGGGAAGCTGGCCGCGCTGCTCCTGCGTTATGATTCCAAAAATCAGGTCGCTACCCTGCTTCCAGCGCCGATCATCCAGCACTTTTTGAAGGATGTGGAGGATGGAAAATATGATGGCTTTCCCTCCCTCGGGATCGAGTTTCAAATGACTCAGGATGAGCAATTTCGTGAATACCTGGGCCTCAAGCCCGGCGCGCCTGGTGTGTATGTCAGCAAGGTCATCCAAGGCGGTAGCGCGGCGCAGGCAGGCATGAAGCCAGGAGACATCATGATGGCCATCAACGGCAGCAAAGTGGACGCGCGTGGCGATTACCAGGACCCGCAATTTGGTGCCGTCAGTGCCAGTCACCTCGTGCGTGGTAAGGGTTTCGTTGGGGACAAGGTCGAAATCCAAGTGCTGCGGGATGGCAAAGAAGTCACCCTGACCGGGAAGCTGACGCGCAAGCAGCCTGATGACTACCTGGTGCGGCCCTATCTCTTTGACAAAGGGCCCAAGTACATCCTGAGCGGCGGCGTGCTGTTTCAGGAGCTCACCTCCGCATACCTGGGCTCCTTTGGCCGGGAGCAGCGTGGAGCCCTGCTCAGGCTCCAGCGCATCGCAGCCAACCCGGAATCCTTTGAAAAAGAGGGCCGCAAGAAGGTGGTCTTTATTGGGGCGATCCTGCCCACCCCCAGCACCCAGGGCTATGACCGCCTCAGCGGCCAGGTCGTTCTGGAGGTGAATGGCAAAAAAATCACGGAACTCGCCGATGTGGCGGCCGCGCTGAAAGAGCCCAAAGACGGCCTGCACATTCTGAAGCTGAAGGAATTCCCCTACCTGCTGCACCTGGACGCCCTGCGTGTGGAACGCGACAACATGCAGTTGCTCAATGGAGCCTTCCGCGTCAGCGCCCTGTCACGCCTGGAGTAAGCGCTCAGAACCTAGCCAGGGGGCTTGAGGCTCAGATGCAGGTGGCGCAGGAGGATGGACTTGCTCTCAGGATCGCCTGCGGTGAGGGTCATCTCAGCGCCTTCCACCCGTTGCTCAAGCTTCAGCTCACCGAGGCGTAGCAACTGGAAACGGCGCTTGCCACCCTCCGTCAGAGGCGCAGGAGCCGGGGGGAGTTTGGCCTCAAGCAACTGCCCGGCAAAGGCTAGCTGCAGCAGCACTTCTGCCTGGGCATCGGCGCTCTGGGAAAAATGCAGCACGACCTGATAGGTGCCCGGTTCTACGGCATCCAGCCGCCAAGCGACCCTGCCCACGGCAGCATTTTCGGGGATCGCGCTGCCCGTCGGCACGGGCCGGATGCTGTGCGCCAGCGCCGGCGTTAGGGACAGAACTTTTTTGCCTGTGATAGCCTGGCCTTTGGCGGCAGGTGCTGGCGCAGGGCTACTGGGTGGCGTGCCAGTGGCCAGTTCACGCGCTGCCGTCACGAGGTCCACCATCCCGCCAGAGCTAATCAAAGCCTGCACCCGCGCAATCTCTGCCTGATAGCTGGACGGGTCTGCTGCCCGCGCCGCCTGCTGCTGGAGCTGAATCAGATACTGGGAGAGCAGCGGCACATGCTTGGTCCGCAGTTGCTGATGATAGATCGTCTCCAGTTGCGTGAGGCGTGAAGCGTCTGGCACCGTCTCCTGGCTGAAGGCACGGCCAGAGCATACCATGCCAAGGCACAGGATGGACAGGCTGCGTCTGAGATTTCTCGTGCTCATTTTACACCACCTCCTCGTGCTGCCCAGATGCCATTTCCCTGCTTTTTCGCGCTTTCCTGGCTGGCTTCCAGGGTGGCACGCAGACCTTGCTCTAGGCCAGGAGCCAAGGGCTGATCGAGTGGGCGCACCAGGGCTAAACCCTGAGCTGCGAGCACACTTTGAAAAAGCCCTACGCCTGTCACAAAAACCAGCGCGGAATGAGCCCCGTCTGGGCCGGGCGTGGGCTCCATAAGCACCTGGAGACTGCGGCCTTGGAGGTAACCCACCGTGAAATCGCGAGCAGCGACCGCCAACGCACCAAGCGCGGAGGGCTCCACACCCAGCCGATCTGCAAACTGACGCAGCCGACCTCCACGATCATCCAGGGGGATACCGTCCAGCCAGAGCAGTCGGATCGGGGTGACCTCATTCCCATGCTGGATCATCCATCTCTCTCCAGTCGCTTGCTCAGGCTGCACGAGGGTAGCGGCCTCCACCTCGACCCAATCCTCCGGCCCTCCCGTCTGCCGCAGGAGCCTGGCCAGCAGCTTTTGTGTGCCCTTTTCCCGCAGTAGGGTGCCCAGCTCTGCCAGGCGCTTTTTTCCTTCTGCCGTGGCCTCTGCACTGCGCCCTTTGAGCACCGTTTCCAAGGCTGCGGTTAGCTCTTTCTCGAGGGTCTCCCTCGCCGCCAAGAGGGCATCCTTTTCAGGCATCGCAGCCGCCTGGATGGTGCCTGCCTCTGCGGGCACCAGGCGCAGGTGACGGAAGGAGATGCGGTTCGCCGGGTAGCCTGATTGCGGAGACAGACGCAGCGTGATCGGGCTGTGCTGCACCCGCATCGGCCCTACCCTGATGGCCTGCCAGACACCCTCCTGCCCCTGGCTGCTGAGCTCAAAACTGCGCTGATCTAACTCCGCGCCTGAAGGCGGGAAAAGCTGCTGAAAGGTAAAGGAGACTTTATCGCGCGGCTCAGTCCGGGTGCCAGGAGTCGGCTGATCCGCCACACTCGCCTCCAACTCCAGATAATAGCTGCCAGGGGTGAGGGCAAAATCACGCCATTCCACATACGACGAAGTGGATTTCCAGCCCGTCAACTCCTCACCGCGCACCTCTGCCGTGCCACTGAGCTTTACCTGAGTATGGGGCAAGACGATGGAGCCTGAAGCCAACTCGGGTTTAAGAAATGCGGCTTGGATGTCACTGCGGCGCTTTTTGACTTCCAACGCCGCCTCATAATCTCCGGCAGCAGCTAGCTCAGCCTCCAGCCTGGCAAGCGCGCGCTCATATTGCTCTGCCAGCGTTTGAGATTCTGTCAGCACTTGCCTTAAAAAATCCCTGCGCATTTGCTCTAGCGGAATCGGCACCTGAGCATGGCCAGTGGCGAGGCAAGCCAATGGCAGCAAAAGGGCGCGTGACCACACCAGTAGGAGGGCAGGACGGGGTGGGCTCATCCGGGCACGATGCATGAAACCAGCGTTTTGGCGAATGCTCAGGTGCAACATGGGCAGGGCTGCACCCAGTGACCGGGGGCGATTTCTTGGAGCGCCAAATCCATCCGTGTGCTCTCCTCCCACCTCGGATGCCTCATGCGGTGCCCAAAGGCGCAGCCGGCGGGCGGATTGATGGGGCTGGGTACATCGCCTTGGAGGAGCTGGCGCTTGCGGCGTTTCGCTGGGTCCGGCACGGGGATGGCATCTAGCAGCGCCCGCGTGTAGGCATGGCGCGGATTTCGATAAAGCTCCTCCGCAGGGGCCATCTCGACGATCTTGCCCAGGTACATCACCGCCACGCGGTCGCTCATGTGTTTCACCACGCTCAGACCATGGGCGATGAAGAGGTAGCTCAGCCCCATCTCACGCTGGAGGTCGAGCAGCAGGTTCAGCACCTGGCTTTGCACGGAGACATCCAGCGCGGAGACGGGCTCATCGCAGACGATGAGCTTCGGCTTCAAGGCGATGGCCCGCGCAATGCCGATGCGCTGGCGCTG
>JAIWOJ010000176.1 GCA_020216965.1 Prosthecobacter sp. | reverse complement strand
GCGGGCATGGACATGGGCATCGTGAATGCCGGGATGCTTGAGGTGTATGAAGAGATCCCGCCGGAGATGCTGGAGAAGGTGGAGGACGTGATTTTGAATCGTCGTCCCGATGCCACCGAGATCCTGGTGGATTACGCAGAGCAGTTCAAAGGCCAGGCCGGCGGCGCGAAGAAGGCCGAGATTGACCTGAGCTGGCGCAATGAGAGCGTCGAAAAGCGCCTAGAGCACGCGCTGCTCAAAGGCATCACGGATTTCATCAACGAGGACACCGCCGAGGCGCTCGCGAAGCTCGGCAAGCCGCTCAGCGTCATCGAAGGCCCGCTCATGGACGGCATGAGCGTCGTCGGCGATCTCTTCGGCGCGGGCAAAATGTTCTTGCCGCAGGTCGTGAAAAGTGCCCGCGTGATGAAGCAGAGCGTCGCTTACCTGCAGCCCTACATGGAGCAGGAAAAGCTCGCCAACCCGGCGCAGCGCAGCGCGGGCAAAATCGTGCTCGCCACGGTGAAGGGGGATGTGCATGACATCGGCAAAAATATCGTCGGCATCGTTCTTGCCTGCAATGGCTTCGAAGTCACCGACATGGGGGTGATGGTGCCCTGCCAGAAGATTCTCGACAAAGCCGTCGAGGTCGGTGCGGATGTCATCGGTCTCAGTGGCCTGATCACCCCGTCACTGGATGAAATGGTGCATGTGGCCTCTGAGATGGAGCGCCTTGGCTTCAAGCAGCCGCTTTTGATCGGCGGAGCCACCACCAGCGCCGCGCACACGGCCATCAAAATTGCGCCGAAATACAGCGGCAGCGTGGTTCATGTGCTGGACGCCTCACGCAGCGTGCCGGTGACGACATCTTTGCTCTCGGAGGATCAGCGTGCTGGGTTCATCAAAGCCAACGAGGAACGCCATGCCAAGCTCCGCGAGGAATATGGCAAGAAGAAAGACCGCGAGCTGCTCAGCCTCGCCGAATCCCGCGCGAAGGGGCAGAAGTTCGACTGGAGCACGCAGGAGATCGCGACGCCGAGCTTCACTGGCACAAAAACTTATGAAGGCACCGACCTCATCGCCACCTTGCGCGATTTTATCGACTGGTCGCCCTTCTTCCATTCCTGGGAGCTGCGTGGCCGTTGGATTCCGGCGGAAGGGCGTTTCTCCTCTGCGCACGAGGATCCAGAAATGAAGGCTAAGGCGGAAGCGGAGGCATTGAAGCTCTACCAAGACGCCAACGCTCTGCTGGATCGTATCATCGCGGAGAAGCGCTTTACGGCGAGGGGCGTCTTTGGCCTCTTCCCCGCCAACAGCGTTGGCGACGATATCGAAGTCTATTCCGACGAAAGCCGCACTCAAGTGCGCACCGTCTTCCACACGCTGCGTCAGCAAGTCATCAAAAAAGACAAGCCCAACTATGCCCTCAGCGACTACATTGCGCCGAAGGATAGCGACCGCGCTGACCACATCGGCGGCTTCTGCGTCGGCATTCACGGTGGCGATGAGTTCGCGAAGGAGTTCGAGGCCGCGCATGATCCCTACCACGGCATTTTGACCAAAGCCATCGCTGACCGCCTTGCTGAGGCCTTTGCCGAGTATCTGCATCAGCAGGCCCGCTTTGCCTGGGGCTATGAAAAGCCAGGCGACTTCGCCAATGCCGACCTTATCAAGGAAAACTACCGCGGCATCCGTCCTGCGCCCGGTTATCCCGCGCAGCCGGATCACACTGAGAAGCCCATCCTCTTTGCCCTGCTTGACGCTACCGCCAAAACCGGTGTCGAACTGACCGAAAGCATGGCCATGCACCCCGGTTCAGCGGTGAGCGGCCTCTATTTCGCGCATCCAGAGGCTCACTACTTTGGCATTAGCGTCCTGGGAAAAGATCAGGTCGAAGACTACGCAGCGCGCAAGGGCATGACGGTGGAGGAAATGGAGCGTTGGCTCGGCCCGTGGCTTGGGTATTGAAGTTGGCTGTGTCTGCGATGTCACTGGATCGGTCCTAGCCTTGTCTCCAAGGCATCTCCCAGCGCCAGCAGCAGTGGCTCGCTCCAGGGCGCGCCGATCAAGGAAAAACCCACGGGTAAGCCATCCACACGACCCATGGGCAGGGTCAGGTGTGGGTAGCCAGCCACGGCAGCAGGAGTGCTAGCGACTCGTGTGCTTGTGTCTCCGCGGGACAAGTCGATAAGGCCGGGTGGATCATTGGTAGCACAAACGAGCGCGTCCAGTTGGTGAGCCTTAAGCGCAGCCAGCAGACCTTCGGGCCCTGCTAGCTTGGCTGCATCAAGTCGGGCCGCAGTGGCTTCAGCTTGAGCTTCAGCGGTGCCGCGTCGTTCTGCCTCCTCAAAAAATTCCTGACCGAAGTAAGGCATCTCTTCGTCCCGGTGCTGCTCATTGAAGGCGATCAACTGGGCTAGGCTGCGCACAGGGCCACCTCGTCGTTCCAGGTAGTTGTTCAGGTCTTGGCGAAATTCCGTCAGCATGGCGCGCCAAGCGAGGGTGCCTGCTTGGCGCAGATTCGGCAGCTCAATGTGATCGACGAACTCTGCGCCTGCGGCCCGCAGAACGGCCAATGTTTTTTCAAAGTGCTTCAGCACGCCAGGGTGGTTGCCGCACAGGCTGCGTACCACGCCAAGCCTGCGCCCTTTGAGTGCCTCAGGACTGAAAAATTCCAGGTGAGAGGTGGGCACGCGGTTGGGCCTTCGTGTGCCTGCTGGATCCTCTGGGTCAGGCGCGGCGATCACGTCCATGAGCAGGGCTGCATCACGCACGGTGCGCGTCATCGGGCCGGCGGTATCTTGCCAGCTCGTGATGGGGATGATGCCAGTGCGGCTGATGCTGCCGAGCGTCGGCTTGAGCCCCACGATGCCGCAGGCGCTGGCCGGACTGACGATGCTGCCATTGGTCTCCGTGCCGATGGCGGCAGCGCAAAAGCCAGCCGCCACGGCGGCAGCGGAGCCACTGCTTGATCCACTGGCCGTATGATTGGGGTTGTGGGGATTGCGCGTCAGCCCACCGCGCGCGCTCCAGCCGCTGGTGGAGTTGGGACTGCGGATGTTTGCCCACTCGCTCAGGTTGGCTTTGCCAAAAATGACCGCACCCGCAGCGCGCAGTCGGCGGGCCAGGAAGGCATCACGTTTGGGCTGGGGAGCACCCACCAAGGCCAGGCTGCCAGCCGTCGTCATCAAGCCATCCGCGGTTTCAATGTTGTCTTTGAGTAGTAGAGGCACGCCTCGCAGCGGTCCTGGGGGCAGGTTTTCTAGCAGACGATAAGGATGAGCCTTCAGCTCGATGATCGCGTGCAGTGCATCCCCTTGGCTGTCCCTGGTGCTGATCTGGCTCAGGCAGTGCGCTAGCCAGTCCCGAGCTTCTAGCTTGCCACTTTTTAAAAGCTCAAGCCCCTCTGCCAAGCTAGGTATGTTTTGGAGCCCGCCCGTGATTGGCCCTGCCTGTTTCTGCCGATGACAAGAAGCGGCTAGCGCAGTAAGCGCAGTGCTTTCCAGGAAGTGGCGGCGGTGCATGGCGGGCTAGGGGATGCACCAAGCTGGCATCCAGACCTTGCTTGTCTAGCGTTCCTAGATGCGCTGGCAGGCATTTCATTCATTGACGCTGACTGCCCGCTCGGCTACCTGCTGCCACGACGCTCCCTTTCCTTATGCTTGAGAATTACCTCCCCGTTCTCTTCCAGACTTTGATTGCCTGCGGCTTTGCCGGTGTCACGCTGCTCGTTTCCGTTTTGATTGGGCGTTCGGCTCGCCGAAATCGAGTCAAAGATAGCCCTTATGAATGCGGCATGTTGCCTCTCCAGGAAGGGCAGCCGCGGTTCAGCGTGAAGTTTTACATCGTGGCGATGCTCTTCGTGCTTTTCGATATTGAGGTCGTGTTTCTTTACCCCTGGGCCGTCGTCTATAAAGATTTCCTGGCCGCGTACGGCGCAGGTATCTTCTTTGCCGCCTTTAGCTTTGTTTCCATTCTCGGGGTAGCCTTTGCCTATGCCTGGAAAAAAGGGGTGTTGGATTGGAAAAACTGACCTGGCTGCTGAAGCAGACTTCCATGATCGCCTATCTGTGCCTTTACCAATTAAAGCCGGAGGTCACGGCAGAAAAGCTAGAGGAAATGATGACACGCACGCGCACCAATCTGCTGCGTGTGCCTGAGGTATTGGCGGTCAAAACAGGCAAAAGAGTCAATCCGAGCGACCCTTGGCCCTGGTTCATCTACCTGGAGGTGGAGTCCATGGATAAGCTGCTGATTTGTCAGGATGACCCGCACTACATTAAATTCCGTGAGGAAGTCCTGAAACCGAATGTGGCAGATCAGCAGACCACAGCGTTTGAAATGGAGCCAAGGAAGGACGTGAAATACTCCTGACCTAAATGCTCGCGTCATGGCGAAGAACAGTCAGGCCAGCAACTCGGTGACCACGCGCGCTTTGGGGTTTTCCACCAGCACTTGATCGGTGCCATTGCGTTTGTAGCTAAGCTTTTTAGGGTCCAATCCGAAGAGGTGCAGCAGGGTGGCATGGTAGTCGTAGTGATTGACGACGTCTTTCACCGCATGGTGGCCAAACTCATCGGTGGCCCCGTGGGCGTAACCTGCCTTAAACCCACCGCCTGCGACCCACATGCTGAAGCCGTAGGTGTTGTGGTCCCGGCCTACACTGGCACGGCCTTTGGCCCCGGCGCGGTTTTGGATGACGGGCAGACGGCCCATCTCACCGCCCCAGTGGACGATGGTCGTGTCTAGCAGGCCGCGCTGTTTCAGGTCTAGCACCAGGGCTGCAGCGGGCTGGTCCACCTGGAGGCAGGCTGTGGGTAGGCTGGTGAGTATGCTGCTGTGGTGATCCCAGGTTTGGTTGCCGGTGAAGATGGAGACGAAGCGCACCCCGCGCTCTACCAGGCGGCGTGCAATCAGGCAGCGTTTGCCAAACTCCTCCGTGGCAGGTTTGTCGATGCCATAGAGCTTGAGCGTTGCTGGGCTTTCTTTGGAGATGTCTAGGGCTTCTTTGGCCGCTGTCTGCATCCTTGCTGCTAGCTCAAAGCTCTGGATGCGTGCCTCCAGGTCCGTCTCGCCAGGGCGGGCATCCGCGTGCTCGCGGTTTAGGCGTTGGACAAAGTTCAGGTAGCGTGCCTGAGCTTCCCCACGGAGCGACATAGGCGGGTCTAGATTGAGGATACGCGGCTCTTTGGAGCGCACGACGGTGCCCTGGAACATCGAGGGCAGCCAGCCATTGGAGAAATTGTCCACACCCAGCACAGGCAGACCGCGCGGGTCTGTCAGGGCCACATAAGCGGGGAGATCCTGATTTTCGCTGCCGAGACCGTAGGTGATCCAGCTTCCCAGCGTGGGGCGTCCGCCCACGATCTGGCCGTTCATCAGAGCATAGATGGATTGGCCGTGGTTGTTCACCCCGGTGTGCATGGAGCGGATCAACGTCATCTCATCCGCGATGCTGCCCATGTAAGGCACGAGGTCGCTCATCTCGATGCCGCTCTGGCCACGCGGGCTGAATTTCCACTGGGGGCCCATGACCTCGCGGCTGGCACCGGCGGCGTCATCATACTTCACTTCGCCGGGAAAGTCTTTGCCGTCCAGCTTCACCAGTTCCGGCTTTGGCTCA
>JAIWOJ010000175.1 GCA_020216965.1 Prosthecobacter sp. | reverse complement strand
TCTAGCGTGGTTCGGACGTAGGCGGCTAAGCCTTCCGGCACGGCTTCTGTAAAGACGGGCTCATCCCCGATCTGGCGCTGCCCCGTCAGTAGATAGGCTGCCAAGGCAACAAAAGCGCGGGCGCGATGTTCACGATCTGCAAGGTGATCACTCTCAAATTTGCTTAGATCAGGCGGCTCGGTGAGCGGTGGCTCATAGAGATGGCGCATGGTGACGTGGGCGCGCACTTTGACCTGAAATGGCGGCCAGGCATCTAGCCGCTTCTGCATGAGCCGCTCATGCTCCCGCACGAGCATGGGGCCATTTTTACCGACGCGGAGGAAGAGGTTGGAAGGGTGCAGTTCCAGCCGCTGCACGCCACAATCCAGCGCCTGCTCAATGCCGGCCTGTACCTGCCGCAAGACCACCACGACCTCCGATGGATTGAGGGTGAGGCGCTCCGTGAGAAGTCGGCTGAGAGAGAATCCAGGCTCCCGTTCCTCTGTCAGGAAGCTCCATTCCGGGCTTTCCCAGACACTCAGGCTACGAAGAATGTTCGGATGCTTGTCAGGGTTAAAGCGCCAGCTCTGGAGCGGCACGGCCTCATACTGTGTCTTATCCACGACACGCGAAGGCGGCAGGAGATGCACCGTGATCGGGTTCTCCGTTTTGACATTGACGCAAGGGATGGAGAAAGGCAGTCGGCGGGCATTTTCCTCATCTTCGACCCGAAAGCGGGTGCCTAAGACGCGCTCGACAGGCACCCCCTCCAAGAGAAGGTCTTGCAATTGGGAATGCGGCTGTAGGGATGGGGTGACGACGAGCTGCTTGCGTGTGTTGCGTGCCTGGATGCTACTGACGAGGGCGCTGAATGCCTCACGCACTTCATCCCGCAGCTTTTCGATCGAGACGGGGGAATTGTGCGGATCTGCGAGCGAGGCACGCAGGGTCGTCCGCAGGCTCATGGGCAGGGCCGTGAGCGCTGGGTAGCGGTCTGGGTTTTCTCCGGCAGCGTAGGGCTTGCCTGTGAGCAGGAGGAAGATCAGTTGGCAGACTTGGAGGACTTGACGGGAATTGTCCTTGCCTGAGCGGTCAGCATCGCCAAGCCCGTAGTCGTAGAGTCTGAGCTGCAGAAAGGTGTCTTCCACCGTCGTGATCATCACCCTGTCTAAGCGCAGGTTGGGCATCAAGCGATGGCGATCCCCAAGAAGCATCACATCATCCATCAACTGCAAGAGGAGTGAGAAGACGGTGGCCGGTGGCATTGCACCGCGCCGGGTCACATAGTCAGTAGCGAATTCCCCTTCATTGAGATTGCTCGTGTAAAAGACCACGCCTTCGTCCTCACCCACCTCCAGGATGCGCATGAAGGTCGGGCCACGGATCTCCGATGCCTGCTGAGCACGGTCTATAGCGGATTTCTTCGCGGCTCCTTCCATGGGCTGCCCACCGCGCAGGAGGTGCAGCTCGACCAAGCGCTTGATCTGCGTATCAAACGCAAGCAGCACCAATTCCTCGGGTGAACGGACGAGCTTGACCGTCTCACCGCCAGCCCGGCGGGAGAGCTTCAAGTGGCCGAAATTTTCGATTTCAGGAACCATGGCAGCAGGGGATGTGAGGAGCGGAAACGGTGCCATCATCATGAGCCAGGTAAGGCTCCGTCAAGATGGCAGGAAGACGTTTCATTCTCAAATTCTAAAAGCTGTGGCGCAAGTCTGCAAATAATTTCTGTAAAATACAATAATCTTACATCATGGTAATGTCCAGTATTGAACGAATATTAACTTTTCATAATTTCCAAATCAGATAATTTTACTAACTTCAGTTTGGTCTCGGAAGCCCCCGTTCCCTTAGCTGGGGACATTCTTGTCAGTCGGCGCTTCGGCGTCTGGGTTCCACTCAGAGCCGATGGCTAGCCATGCTAGCCTTGGCTCCAGGGCGATGCCCTGTGAAATCCAGGCTTTTGCGAATTGCCCGACGAAAAATCCATGGAATCTCCGTGTGGTGGTTGACCTGAGAGCGCCCTGCTTCATGCTGAGGACTCTGGATATTTGACCGAGCCGGGAGGGAAGCCGCCCGGCCTTTTTGTTCATGGACTACAGCAGCATCATTCGCACGAAAAAGGCCCGTTTTGAACTCTTGGAGGAGCTCATGGGCCAGGAAGGATTCTTCGATGACCCAAGAAAGGCCGGGGAATTGACCCGCGAGCATCGACGGCTGGGCACCCTGCTGAAAGATTGGGAAGCCTACCAGAAACAACTGCGTGAACTGGAGGACAGCCGAGAGATGGTGAACTCAGGCGATGAGGAGTTTGCCGCCATGGCCCAGGCGGAGATCCCACAGATCGAACAGCGGTTGGCCGTGCTAGAAAAGGCGGTGCAGGCCGCTATCGTGCCGCCAGATCCCCTGGAGGGTCGTGATGCCCTGATCGAGCTGCGTGCAGGCACGGGCGGGGATGAGGCATCTCTCTTCGCGGCTGACCTGCTGCGCATGTACTCACGCTTTGCAGAGGCCCAGGGATGGCGGGTGGAGCCCCTCGAGTCCAGCCCATCAGAAGTCGGTGGCTTTAAGGAAGTCGTGGTCAAAATCAGCGGGGAGGAGGTCTTCCGCCGCCTGCGCTACGAAAGCGGTGTGCACCGGGTGCAGCGCGTGCCAGCCACGGAGGCCCAAGGCCGCATCCACACCTCCACCGCCACGGTGGCCGTGCTGCCAGAGGCGGAAGAAGTGGATCTGGAACTAAAACCCGACGAGGTGCGCATTGAGGTCTGCCGCTCCTCAGGCGCAGGAGGTCAGGGTGTGAATACGACAGACTCCGCCGTGCAGGTCATGCACCTGCCCACAGGTATCATCGTGCGCTGCCAAGACGGGCGCAGTCAGATCAAAAACAAGGAAAAAGCCCTCAACATCCTGCGCGCCCGGCTTTTGGAGAAAAAACAGCAGGAGGAGGCCGCGAAATATTCCGCACACCGCCGTTCCCTGATTGGCGGCGGCGGTCGTGAGGAAAAGATCCGCACCTACAATTACCCCCAAAACCGCGTCACGGATCACCGGATCGACCTCACGCTTTACAGCCTGGATACCTTCATGGAGGGCCGCATCCAAGAGATGCTAGACAAACTGCTGGCCAGCGACCTAGAAGAGCGCCTCGCGGAGGCGGGGCTACGCTAAACCCACCGATGAAAAAGCTCCTCGAAGTCCTCACCTCAGGTGCTGCCTATTTAGAACAGCGTGGCGTGGAGGAGGCACGGCTGAACATGGAGCACCTGCTGGCCCATGTATTGGGCTGCCGCAGACTCGATCTGTACCTGCGTTTTCAAGAGACTCTGCATGAGCCTGACCTGCTGCCCCTGCGCAATCTGCTACGTCGCCGGGGAGAGGGCGTCCCCCTCCAGCACCTGCTAGGCACGGTGGACTTCCTGGGGCATGAGCTAGTTTGCGATCACCGTGCCCTCATCCCCAGGCCAGAGACAGAGCACCTTGTGGACACCTTGATTCGCCAAGTTTCCGCAGGGAAATCTCCCCAGCCAATGACGGTACTGGATATGGGCACAGGTTCAGGCTGCATCGGCCTCGCCCTAGCTGCCGCCTGGCCGACCGCCCAAGTGACCCTGGCAGACATTGCCGAGGATGCGCTGGATCTTGCGCAGTTGAATGCCTCACGCCTCGGGCTGCAAAACCTCCACTTCCGCCGTAGTGATCTCTTTGAAAAACTGCCCGGACGCTGGCACCTCATCGTGGCAAACCTGCCCTACATCCCTGCGGCAGAGGTGCCGACGCTTAGCCGTGAAGTGCGGCGTGATCCTATCACCGCGCTGGATGGCGGCGCAGATGGGCTGGAGATCGTGCGCCGCTTCCTAGAGCAGGCCCCCGCCCACCTGGAGCCTGCCGGACGGGTGGTGCTAGAGGTCGGGCATGACCAAGGTGCGGCCACGGCGCAGATGGCACGGGAGCATGGCTTTCAGAATCCTGAGATCTTCCCCGACCTAGCGGGCATTCCCCGCTTTGTTTCTGCCGTCCTGGGCTGATGCTGGCTGCCCCCGCGCTTCCTGCTTTGACAGGTCGCAGGCCGCCCGCTATGGCTTGCGCCCCTGTTTCCCACCCAAGCCAACCCACCCGCCGCCCCATGAGCACCAACCCCGCCAAAAAGATCATCAATGACCCCCTGAAGTGCGCTGACGAGCTGTTTGAGGGGCTCGTCCTGGCTTACGATGGCAAGGCACGCCGAGTCGGCAAACGCTCCATCGTCATGAATGACCTGCGCCCTGATGCGCCTGCCCTGCTCGTCGGCGGTGGTGCTGGGCATGAACCCATCTACCACGGCCTGGTGGGCAAGGGCATGGCAGATGGTGCCGCTGTCGGCGATATTTTTGCCGCTCCCCCGCCAGACATCGTGCTGGAGGCCACCCAAGCCGTGAACCGTGGCAGGGGCGTCCTCTACCTCTATGGCAACTATGCTGGGGATGTGATGAACTTTGACATCGGTGCTGAGCTGGCTGCCGATGAGGGCATCACGGTCAAAACCGTCATCATCAATGATGATGTCGCCTCAGCCCCCCCGGATAAAAAGCAGAACCGCCGCGGCGTTGCTGGCCTTGTCCCTATCGTCAAACTGGCCGGTGCTGCTGCCACCCAGGTGGACACACTGGATGAGCTGGCCCGCATCGCCCAGAAAGCCAACGACATGACCCGCACGGTGGGGGTCTCCACGAAGCCAGGCTCCATCCCAGCCACAGGCGCGCCGACCTTTGATCTGGCAGACGACGTGATCGGCCTTGGCATGGGCATCCATGGGGAAAAGGGCGTGGGCCTGATCCCGATGTGCACGGCGGATGAACTTGCCCCCAAGATGCTTGACATTCTCTTTGGCGATGATCTGCCGCTAAATGCCGGGGATGAAATCATCTTCTTTGTGAATAGCCTGGGTTCCACCCACATGATGGAGCTGCTAATCCTGCTGCGCGCCGCGCGCCCCATCCTGGAGGCTCGCGGCCTAAAGGTGCATCAGACCATCGTGGACAACATCGTCACCTGCCAAGAGATGGCCGGGGTGAGCTTCAGCATCACCAAGCTGGATGCGGAGTTGAAGCGGCTGTGGGATCTGCCCTGCGAAAGCGTGGGCTACACCAAGCTGTGAGACCTCGGGCTTGATTCTCGCTGAAAAGTCAGGGCATGGGACACGTTTTGACGGGCTCCATTCCCACCATGCCCCGACTGCCTCTATTCTTCACCTTCGTCTCTCTCTTTCTGGCACCAGGCGCGCTTTTCGCTGAACTGACAGGCAAGCGCCCCAACATCCTTTTCATCCTCACAGACGACCAAGGTTACGGCGATCTCTCGGCACACGGCAACCCCATCCTCAAGACGCCTAACCTGGACCGCTTGCGTGCTGAAAGCGTGCGCTTTAGCGACTTCGTCGTCAGCCCCACCTGTGCCCCCACACGCAGCGCCATCCTGACAGGGCGGCATGAGTTTCGCAACGGGGTCACGCATACCATTCTGGAACGCGAGCGCATGGACCCTAAGGCGGTGACCATCGCTCAAGTCCTGCGTAGCGCGGGCTATACGACGGGTATCTTTGGCAAGTGGCACCTGGGTGATGAAAAGGAATACCGCCCAGCTAGCCGGGGC
>JAIWOJ010000174.1 GCA_020216965.1 Prosthecobacter sp. | reverse complement strand
GGCGGGGTGTTCATGGCCGGTGATGAGTATGCTTCCGGGCTGGGGGCTCAGGGGCTGATGGCCGTGCTCAAAGAGAAAGCCCTGCTCCTGCCAGCGGGAGAGGAAGCCCGCCCTTGTTTTGAGGGCCGCTCGGTCGTGATTCCCCTCCACACAGATGACCTCCACCTGGGCGCGCAGCCGCTCTAGCAGGTCCAGGGTTTCCCGGACTGTGCCCGCGCCATCCATGACATCCCCTACCAGGATGAGGCGCTGGGGCTGATGATCCGCCAGTAGGGAAAGCAGGGCCTGCTCTGCCTGCGCCATGCCCCAATCTGGCAGCAGTGCGCCTTCGCGGCGTCGGCGCTGTTCGTAACCGAAATGTAAATCTGCCACGGCCAGCCAGCCCTGGGCGGGATGCACGAGGGCACGGCGGGAGTCGAGCAGCACGCCGGGAGCCACGGGGACGGCAGTGGGCAGGTGGGGGCGGCGCTTCATCACGCCTCCGCTTAGCGCGCGATCCTGCTGCTGCCATGGTCTTTTTGCGGCAGCCGAGACCCGGAAAATGCCTTGGAGTCTGCCACAGAGCGCGCCAACGTGGCCTCGACCGCCCGTTTTCCCCGCCCATGATTCTTGCTACTCTCGCCCAGGCTGATCGCTACGCCCGTTTGCACCCCGGCTTTGCCAGGGCTTTCGACTTTCTCCGCCGGGTGGATGGCACCCAGGCGCTGGGGCGGCATGAGCTGGATGGTGAGCGCGCTTTTGCGCTGGTGCAGACCTACACGACGAAGCCCCAGGCAGATGCCCTTTTTGAAGCCCACCGGAAATACATCGACGTGCAGTTCATCCACAGCGGGCGCGAGACCATCCTTTGGGCTCCGCTGGCGAGCCTGAGCGAGCCGACTATGAGCTATGATGAGAGCAAGGACGCCGCTCTGTGGAAGCTGACGGCGGACAGCACCCCACTGCACGTCAGCGCCGGGCATTTCTGCATCCTCTACCCCGAAGACGCACACGCGCCTTGTGTGCAGTGGGACGCGCCAGCAGAGGTCTTTAAGGTAGTCGTGAAAGTGGCCGTGGAATGACCGCGCGGGACAGCGTGCGGAAAAATTTTCCACTCAGCCCAAGAAGACCGTGAGGCCCGCGTCATGCACGCTGACTCTGCCCCATGCACGCCACCGCCGCGCCTCCTCTGCTCCTCGCCGCTCTAGAGCGTTATGAACGGCCCCTGCTGCGCTATGCGCTGCATTTTCTCCATGATGCGGAGGAGGCCCGCGATGTGGTGCAGGATGTCTTCATCCGCCTCAGCCAGCACCTCAGCCAGTTGGATGAGGAGCGACTCGCGGCCTGGCTTTTTACCGTCTGCAAAAACCGCGCCCTCGACCACCAGCGGAAACATTCACGCCTCATCGTCATGGAAAACGAAGCCTTTGACCACGAAGCCTCCCCTGCCCCGCAGCCTGGAGACCTGATGCAATCTCGTGAAACCGCTGCCGCTTTACGGTCCATGATCGAGACCCTGCCCGCCCGCCAGCGTGAGGCCGTGATGCTGAAATTTATCTCTGGCCTGGACTACAAAGAGATCAGCCAGGTGATGAAAACCAGCATCGGCAACGTGGGCTACCTCATCCACCACGGCGTGCAGAGCCTGCGCACCCGCTGGCTGGAGGCCGAAGCCCAAGCCGAGCTCCCCTGTGCTGCCCACCCCTGATTCGAACCTTCCTCCTTTCCATCCCCTTTTTTTATGAAACCTGAACAACTCACCGCTTGGGCCCTGGATGAACTCCCACCCGAGGAACGCGCCGACCTTGAGGCAAAACTCCAGGAAGATGCCGAAGCGCGCGAAACCGCCCAATCCACCCGCGCCTTTTGCGCCATGCTCACCCGCGAGTTGCGCGATGATACCATCGCTCTCTCCCCTGGGCAAAAAGCCCGCATCCTAGCAGCACACGCGCCCAGCCTAGCCCATGCCGACCCATTTGCGCCCAAGCCATTGCGCTGGTGGCAGCGCCCTGGCATCCCCATGGCGGCTGCCGCTGCCGTGGTCGTGCTAGGCAGCCTGCTCGCCGTGCGGCTAGAGCAGGAATCTGCGCAGCCAGAACAGCAGGTCGTGTCACGGCCGGTGGCCGCGGATGCCAAAGTCAAAATCAGCCCTGAGCTGAAACAAGAGATCGGAAAAAAGGACTTCCCTGCCCCGCCACCTCCCCAAAACCGAATCGTCACCAGCAGCAGTGCCGCCGCCATCGCGCTTGAGCCATTGGAGATGCCGAAGCTAGAGGCAGCCGCCCCAAGTCCCAAGCCCATGAGCCTGCCAGAATCTCAAGTGGGTTTTGGAGCGGGCTTGAAGAAGGCCATTCCGCCTAGCACAGCCTCACCGCCCCCTAGCCCCGGGCTGGCCCTGCAGGTTGCGCGGCAAATGCCCGGCCACATGCCCGCACCGGCAGCGGCAGCAGATTCGCCCATGCTACCGTCCACCGCTGCCGAAAGCCGGGGGCGCTACGCAGAACCTAAAGAAAAAGAATCCTATGCTGCCATCGCGGAAAATGCCCTCACCAGTGTCGCCCGCGAGCCGCTTTCCACCTTCTCCATCGATGTGGACACTGCCTCCTATGCCAACGTGCGCCGGTTTTTGAACCAAAACACCCGCCCGCCGCGCGATGCCGTGCGCCTTGAGGAGCTCATCAACTACTTTCCCACCGCCGAGCCCGGCCCTGCGGCGGACTCAGAACATCCCTTTGCCATCCGCACCGCCATGGCTGCCTGCCCCTGGCAGCCCCAGCACCGCCTCCTGCGCATTCACCTCAAGGCACGCGACGTGCCCACCGGGGAAAAGCCCAGCAACCTCGTCTTCCTCGTCGATGTCTCCGGCTCCATGAGCCCACCCGAAAGGCTCCCGCTCGTGCAGCGTTGCCTGCGGATGCTCACGGAGAGGCTGGGGGAAAAGGACCGCGTCTCCCTCGTCACCTATGCTGGTGGCACGCAGGTCGTGCTACCCGCCACCCCCGGCACGGAAAAAACAACCATCCTCGGCGCGATCGACCGCCTCCAGGCTGGCGGCAGCACCCACGGCAGCGCAGGCATCCGCCTAGCCTATGAAGAAGCCCTCAAAGGCTACATCCAAGACGGCGTCAACCGCGTCCTCCTCTGCACTGATGGCGACTTCAATGTCGGCATCAGCGATCCCAAAGAACTCGAGACCTTCATTACCGAAAAGGCACGCAGCGGCGTCTTCCTCAGCGTGCTGGGCTTTGGCACCGGCAACCTCAAAGACCACACCATGGAAACCCTGGCAGACAAAGGCAACGGCAACTACGCCTACATCGACAGCCTCAGCGAGGCCCGTAAGGTGCTCGTGGAGCAGATGCAGGGCACCCTCGTCACCCTTGCCAAAGACGTGAAAATCCAGGTCGAGTTTAACCCCGCCGTCATCCGCGAATACCGCCTGATCGGTTATGAAAACCGCCTGCTCGCCAAGGAGGATTTTAATGACGATACCAAGGATGCTGGGGAAATCGGTGCCGGTCACACCGTCACCGCGTTGTACGAGCTCGTGCCTGCCAACCTGCCACCTGGCAGCGAACCGCGCCCCAGGGTGGACAAGCTCAAATACCAGCCCGCCGATGCGATCATCGCCGCCGCTCCGATGAAAAGCCTGAACCCAGCCCTTGCTGAAGAAGCCCTGACCGTGAAACTGCGCTACAAAGAACCCACCGGAAGCACGAGCAAGCTCCTGGAAGTGCCCGTGAAGGACCATGCCCCAGCGATCGAAAAAACCGACCCCGAATTTCAATTCACCGCTGCCGTCGCAGGCTTTGGCCTCCTCTTGCGCGAGTCCTCCTACGCAGGCCAGCTCACCTGGGATCAAGTCCGCCAGCTCGCCCGCCAAGGGAAGGGCACGGATCCCCAGGGTTACCGGGGTGAATTTCTCCAGCTCATCGAAAAAGCCGCCGCGCAGTGAGCCCCCATGAGGCAGAGCTTCCTGTCTGAAGGAGCATGGGCGTTCGGGTTTTCCGCTGCCCGCCATTGCAAAAAAAAGCGCGGCCCTCAGGCCGCGCTTTTCAGCGAAGGGGAATGATTACTCCACCCCTTTCCAGGAGCCAAAGCTGGCACCGGACTCGATCCACTTTTTGACCAGAGCCTGGTTTTCCGCACTGACGCGGTCCCCTTTGCCTTCTGGGGGCATCGCCATCTCGTCAGACTCAGGCAGGGCCATGGTTTTCAGCAGCCAGGAGGCATCAGGCTTGCCAGCCACCACGTTCTCATTCGGATAGTCTTTGCCGCCCTTCATGATGGCCTCAGCGCTGTCCAGTCGCAGGCCACCCTTTGGCTTCTTGATCTTGCCGTTTTCTTCCTTCTCCTTCTCGTGGCACTTGAAGCAGCTTTCTTTCAGGATGGGGAGGATCTGTTTTTCAAAGTCCACCGCATCCTGGGCAGAGGCAGTAGTCAGGGTGAAGGCGGCGCTGGCCGTGAGGAGGGCGATTTTATTTTTCATCGGGTGGGAATGGAGGATGAGAGCAGCAAAAGTGTTCCCTGCGCCTAGCTTGGTCAAGCGCGGGGAAGCTCCATCTCAAAAACCAACCCCTGGGGCTCATTGGCACGCACGCTGATGCTGCCGCCGCAGGTCTCCACGCAGGTTTTCACAATGGCGAGCCCGAGGCCGCTGCCCCCCGTCTGACGGTCGCGGCTGCTATCCACGCGGTAAAAGGGCTCAAACAAGCGCGGCAGGCTATCTGGAGGCACGCCGGGCCCCTCATCCGCCATGACCAGGTGGACATTGCTGCCCTGGCGGTGCGCCGAAAGGGTGACCTGACTCCCCGGCGCGTGCCGCAGGGCATTGCGCAGGATGTTGGCGACCGCCCGGCGCAGGAGATCTGGGATGCAGCGGACGAGCACATCCGAGGGGATCTGCACGCGCAGTTGATGGGCAGGCACGGCCTCCGTGGCGGCAGCCTCATCCACCAGGCTGAGCAGGGGGACATCCTCCGCAGGTCGGGAGGCGGAGGCTAGCGTCGAGCGTGAAAAGGCCAGCAACTCATGCACGAGGCTGGACATCTGCCGCAGCTCTTCCCGCGCATCCGCTAGGCGCAGCGCATCATGATCCGTCAGGCGCTCCTCCAGGATGCCCAGGCTCATCTCCAGCCGCGCCATGGGGCTGCACAGCTCGTGCGCGATATCGCCCAGGAAGCGCTTTTGACCGCGCACGATGCCATCCAGTTGCCCTGCCATCTGGTTCACCGCATGGGACAGGCGGCCTAGCTCATCCGTGCGATTTTCAGGCACCCGCACATCAAAGCGTCCACGCGCGATCTGCTCTGTCGCGTGCATATTGGCCCGGACACTGCGGGTAATGCCGCTGACAAAGGGCAGCCAGAGCAGCGCTGAGAGCGCCATGGCCCCGAAGAGGCCCAGGAGCCAAGGACGCACGTCAAAAAACAGCCCCCCGGCGGTAATGCGGTCCGTGACGATCATGAAAATCAAGGGCCCCTCACGCCGCGTCCAGCTCGGCAAAAGCGGGATGCGGATGCCTGTGTAATAGAGCGGCGGCGTTCCCAGCGGCAGCATGAAGGTACCTAACCTCACCGGCATGAGGGAGGAGAGCTCTGCCCCAGGCGGCCCGCGTACATCGGGGCAGCCTTCAGGCCAGGGGGCTGGGCGGTCAGAAAAAATAAAAAAATCTTCTC
>JAIWOJ010000173.1 GCA_020216965.1 Prosthecobacter sp. | reverse complement strand
ATCTCACGATGGAGCTGGGGGATGAGCAGATAGCCGTTCAGGTGGCTCATCAGCTTACCGCGGATCAGCGGGATGAGCTGGGGTTGCTCCATCACCCCGCCGCCGAGAATGATGCGCTTGGGAGAAAGCGTGAGGGTGAGGTTCATCAGCGCATGGGCCATGACATCCGCGATCTCTTCCCAGGCAGGGTGGTCCAGGGGCAGCATGTCTGCGCGCACGCCCCAGCGCTTGGCGATGGCAGGGCCGCAGACGTAACCTTCCACGCAGCTTTTGTGAAAGGGGCACTGGCACTCGCGCTGCACGGCTAGGCTATTCACCGGCGGCGGCACGGCCAGGTGGCCGATCTCTGGGTGCAGTGCGCCGTGCAGCAACTGGCCGTGCACCAGCACACCACCACCGACCCCTGTGCCGACGGTGATGTAAACAAGAGGATCCATGCCCTGCCCTGCCCCCCACAGGTATTCAGCCAGCACGGCGGCGTTGACATCTGTGTCAAACCCGATGGGCACCTTGAAGCGGTTTTTCAGCCGGCTGACGAGGTCTGTCTGCTGCCAGCCGGGCTTGGGCGTGCTGGTGATGTAGCCATAGGTCTCACTGGCGGGGTTGAGGTCCACCGGGCCAAAGCTACCGATGCCCATGGCGGCGAAGTTGCCATGCTCCTGCTTCATCTTGGAAAACCAGCGGCAGACAGACTCTAGCGTCTCCTCTGGCGTGGTGGTGTCGATCCGATGGGTGGCGAGGATTTCGCTCGGCCCACGGCCGATGCCGCAGATAAACTTCGTGCCACCAGCCTCGATGGCGGCGATCAGGGGCTGGTCACTCATGCACTGCGGACGGCGGAGGAGTCACGGATGCCGAGGCTGGCATAGATCTCCCGGGTGGCCTGGGATTTGTTGAGGGTGTAAAAGTGGATGCCATCCACGCCATGCTCCAGCAGGTCACGGCATTGTTCCGTGGCATAATGCACGCCGACGCGCTGCACTGCGGCTTCATCATTCCCGGCGCGCTGGATGGCACGCAGGAGCTTGGCTGGATAGCGGGCACCTGCGGCCAGCTCTGCCATGCGCTTCATGCCGCTGGCGCTCGTGATGGGCATGATGCCTGCGATGATCGGGATCTGGATGCCTGCCAGGCGGCAGCGGTCGCGGAAATCCAGAAAATCGTGGTTATCAAAAAAGAGCTGGGTGCAGATGTAGTCAGCGCCTTCATCACATTTAGCTTTCAGGTAATCCATCTCCTGCACGCGGTTGGGCGTGGCTGGGTGCCCCTCAGGAAAGCCTGCGACGCCGATGCCAAAGCCGCGCGGATCAGGATGCGCGCCGCTGCTGTTGAATTTTTTAATAAAGCGCACCAGGTCCGCCGCGTGCTGAAAGGCATCCTTTTTGCGGTCATACCCCTCCAGGTTGCGCGGTGGATCTCCCCCCAGGGCCAGGATGTTGCTCACCCCTGCTTCCGCGTATCTTTCCAGGATGGAGGTGATGTCCGCCTCCCCATGGCAGACGCAGGTCAGATGCGGCACGGGATCCAGCGTGGTGGTCTTCTTCAGGCGCACCACGAGGTCATGCGTCAGCTCTCGCGTGGAGCCGCCCGCGCCGTAGGTGACGCTGACAAACGAGGGCTTATAAGCCTCAAGCTCACCGATCGTCTGATAAAGAGCCTCCGAGGCCTCCGCCGTCTTGGGCGGGAAAAACTCAAAGGATAGCGTGGGGCGCTGCTGACGGAGGATATCGGCGATGTGCATTCCGGGGAAAAAGAGGCCGAGGTATAGAGTGTGCCTGCCGATGGCGCAAGGCAGGACATGCTCCCGCCAAGGACGTGCTAGCTTGACCTACCTGCATGCGCCCCTACTGTCCGCGCCCCCTGCCCCGCCGATGCCTGCCACTGAAACCCTCCCTCAGCTTGAAGTCCGTATCCTCGACCTCGTCCGCCATGAGGTGCTGCAGACGCCGCCCGGCTTCACGGTAGAGTCTGATCTCTTCGAGGCAGGGCTGGACTCCATGGCCATCATGCAGCTCTTGCTCCTGCTGGAGGAGCATTTTGGCAAAGCCATCCCCACCGGCAGTGTCTCACGCGCCAATTTCAAAAACGCCAAGGCCATCGCTGCCCTCTTGCTAGATCAAGGCTACGAAGTCCTACCCAGTGAAACCGACGTAGCGAGCGCACCGCCTCCCCTGCCACCGCCCGCAGAGCTGCCTGCCCAGCCTGCCCCCCACCCGCCTGAGCGGATGCCCCCCGCGCCCCAGGAAAAACTCCCCCATCTCCCCCTGCGCGACTGCGATTTCTTCACCCACGCCTTTGATGAAATGCTCCGCAAAGCAGGCCAAGGCGGCCACATCGCCCACTCCTTCATCGAGCTCGACCGCGTGCCAAACGTGCACACCCTCAAACAATTGCTCCAGCGCCTGCCAGAGCAGTTCCCCTTCCCCATCTTGACGGCTCAGCTCCGGCAGCCCTCCCTCTTCTCCCTGCCGCGCTGGGAGCCCGCCGCCGCCCCCCGCCCGCTAGAGCTGCATCTCTGGTCACAAAAAGGCTCCCCAGGCCAGCTCGCCGCCCACGGCGCGCAAGAGTTCAGCGATCTCCAGACCCAACTCGATGACATCATCAATACCTCCCTGCCCCAGCAGGAAGATGGCTGGATGAACGTGCGCTTTGACCTCGTGGAAAAAGCAGACGGCACCTGCGTCTTCGTCTTCTCCTGGAGCCACCTCATCATGGACGGCATCGGGGCAGAGTTTTTCCTCATCGAAATGAACCGCCTGCTCAGCGGCAGCGCAGGGGAGCCCGTGCCCGCCTTTGACCTCACCGACCTCGCCGACCCACGCGGCTGGGCAGAGCGCTGGAAGACCGCCAAAGTCATGCCCGCCTTCTTCGATCAAGTCATGGCCAAACCCTTTGAGGCACTCGGCTCCGCCAAGCTCTCCGCAGGCCGTGCCCACTTCCAAGTCATCACCCTCACCGAGGCGCAGACCCAAGAGGCCGCCCGCCGCAGTGCCCAGGTCTGCGGCCCGCTCATCAACATGCCCTTCCACCTCGCCTGTGCCATGCGCGCCCACCAGGCCGTCTTTACCCGCCGTGGCATCAAACCCCAGTCCCTCATGTGCTGCGTACCCATCCAGGTGCGGAAAAAAGGCACCCGTGGCCCCCTCTTCCAAAACCACCTCACCATGTTCTTCTGCAACCTCCTGGCTGAAGAGCTCAGTACCCTCCAGGCAGCCGCAGGCTCCCTGCACCAGCAGCACACCCGCTTCATCAAAGACAAAATCGGCGATGCCTTTCGGGACCTCATGTGGATGATGCGCCCCATGCCCCCCTGGCTGCACATGTTCTTCATCAACTTCCACATGAAGGGCAAATTCAGCTCCTTCTATCACAGCAATACCGGCCCCTTTGCCCCAGAGCTCACCCACTTTGCCGGAGCCGCCGTCACCAATGCCTACCACGTCCCCAGCTTCTCAGACCCGCCAGGCACCGGCGTCTTTGCCAACGAAAAAAATGGCCGCCTCGTCCTCACCCTCTGCTGGCGTGAAGGCACCCTCACCGCAGAAGAACGGCAGATCTTCATCCACCAACTCATGACAGACCTCGGCGCCTCTTGACAGCCCAGCCGCACCCGCGCCCATCCACACAGGGGGGGAAGTTTCCTTTGCCAGCGAAAAACACCCTGCTAGCATCGCCCTCCCATGAATCCAGAGGCCCAACAACTCGTGGCAGCAGGAAAGCTCGCCACCCCAGACGCAGAGAAACTCTCCCAGCTCGAACCAGGAACCTACGTACTCCACAAAAGCTGGGGTGTCGGCCGCGTCGCCTCCTGGGACCTCATGGGGGACAGGCTCATCATCGACTTTGAAGGCAAGCCCGGCCACAGCCTCAAGCTCGGCTTTGCCATCAGCAGCCTCGAAGTCCTCCCCCCAGACCACCTCCTGTCCATCCGCCTCACCGATCCTGACAGCCTCAAAAAGCTCGCCAAAGACGATCCCACCGCCCTCGTCGAGCTCGCCCTCCGCTCCAGCGGAGGCAAAATGTCCCTCGATCAGCTCGAAGCCCTCCTCAAACCACGCATCCTCTCCGAGGCCGACTACAAAAAATGGTGGGAAGCCGCCAAGCGCACCCTCAAAACCGCCCGCCACATCGTCGTCCCCTCCAAGCGCCAAGACCCCCTCGTCCTGCGGGACTCCAGCGAAAAACCAGGCGCAGCCATGGTGCGCGACTTCCTCGCCAAACGCGACCTCAAAGGCAAGCTCAGCGTCCTCGCCCTCATTCAAAAAGACATCGACCTTTTTGAAAACGCCCTCCAAGAACTCATCCCCGTCTTCCAAGACATCTCCGACACCGTCCGCAAAGCCTGGAAACTGCACCTCAAAGAAAGCCTCCAGCTCCTCCTCACCCGGGATGAACTCGTCGAAACCATCGACAAAAACGCCACCCTCCCCCTCGGCTCCTTCAAAATCTCCGACCTCATCAGCGAAGCCCGCCAGCAGATCACCGAAAGCCTCACCGGCCTCCCCGCCGCCCTCTACGGCCGCCTCTACCGCGCCTTCCCCACCGCCTTCCCAGATCAGGCTTGGGTCTCTGAACTCCTCAGCCACATCGCACGCACCGGCGGCCGCGCCGTCGCAGAAATCGCCACCGTCCTCGATGCCAACGGCCAGATCGAAGCCCTCGCCGACTACCTCAAAAAAGCCGTCCGCAACCGCACCCTCACCCAAGACCTCCTCATCTGGACCTGCAAAGAGCGCGACGGCCTCGCCAAATCCGTCTTCAGCATCGACCTCGCCCACGCCGTACTCGACACCATCGAAGACGACCACGTCAGCGGCGGCCCCAAGCGCACCGGCCGCCTCATCGAAGTCCTCTCCTCCGAAAAAACCCTCATCGGCGAATGGGTCCAGGATCCGGACGAAGAAATGGTCCAGCTCTTCATCAAGCGCCTCCTCTCCAGCACCGTACTTGACGAGCTCACCCGCCGCTCCCTCATGGCCCGCGTCATCAAAGCACGCCCAGAGCTAGAGACCCTCATGGAAGACCAAACCGGCAACCGTGAAGACAACAGCCTCATCGTCTCCTGGGACAGCCTCGAAAAGAAAAAAGCAGAGCTCCATGAGCTCATCACCGTCAAAATCCCCCACAACCATCAGGAAATCCAAATCGCCAAAGAAGAAGGAGACCTACGCGAAAACGGCGGCTACAAAGCAGCACGGGACCAGCAGGCCGTCCTCAACCGCATGAGAGACGAACTCGAGCGCGACATCAACCGCGCCCGCGGCACCGACTTTGCCAACGTCTCCACCGACGTCGTCGGCATGGGCACCATCGTGGACTACACCGATGAAGCCACAGGCCAGACTGAGACCCTCACCATCCTCGGTGCCTGGGACAGCGACATCGAAAAACACATCGTCTCCTACCTCTCCGAGCTCGCCAAAAGCCTCCTCGGCAAAGCCATCGGCGATGAAGCCGAGATCCCCACCGATCACGGCACCCGCAAAGTCAAAATCACCGCCATCCGCGCCTGGAACCCAGGCACCTAAGCCAAGCCCCCGCCGCCCCCCGCAGACACCGCCTTTCCACACCCCAGGGGCAGCCATGCCCCTGAGCAAGTGGTGGCCATCTTCATCCTAGCGCAGGCCCTACCGCCGCCCATTGAGGATCAGCTCATTCAGCTTTTGGCGCAGGGCTTCGAGGTCGGGA
>JAIWOJ010000172.1 GCA_020216965.1 Prosthecobacter sp. | reverse complement strand
CGCGGCATGGATTTTAACTACGAAGATCTATCCCTGCGCTTCACCTACTGGAAAAACGTCAAGATGCTGGACGCCAATGCCCGCCTCACTGCCGCGCGTGTGAAATGCTGGCTGGTGCGTGTGACCGCGCCAGACACCAAGGGCCCCTACTACACCGTGGATCTGTGGGTGGAGAAAGAGAGCGGCGGCGTCGCCAAAATGGAGGCTTACAACGCCGTCAGTAAGATGGTGAAACGTTTCCAAGTCACCAAAGTGCAAAAAGTGGACGGGGCCACCGTGCTCAAAGAAATGCGCATCGAATCCTTCAACCCCGTCAACGGCCAGCCCAAAGGGCGCACCTACCTCACTCTTGATGCCCCGCAGAAGCAGTGAGCCCACGTCCACCGCTTGCCGCAGGCGGGCTTTCATGCCATGGCGTGGCTGCTTTGAAACTGCACCTTCCCAATCATCCCACCCAGATTTACCTCATCCGCCATGGTGAGGTGGAGGAACGCTACCACAAGGTCTTCGGCGGCTGCCGCATCGACATGGAGCTCTCCCCCCTAGGCCACCAGCAGGCGAGGGCTGCCTCCGACTGGCTGAAAGACACCCCGCTGGACGCCCTCTACGCTAGCCCACTGAAGCGAGTGCAGCAGACCCTGGCACCTCTGGCCCAACGCAGCGGTCTCAAGCCCACCAACATTCCTGCCCTGCGCGAGGTCGATTTTGGCGACTGGACCGGCTACCGCTGGGAGGGCGTGCAGGAGCACTTCGGCGTCAGCGCCTTTGACTGGCTGGAGGTCATTGAGGCCAAGGGCATCCCCAATGGCGAATCCGCTGCCGAACTTGAGCACCGCGTCCAGCCTGCGCTGCAAAAAATCCTGCACGACAACCCACACAAGCGCGTCGCCATCTACTGCCACGGAGGCATCATCCGTGTCATCCTCGCCCTGCTATTGCAGCAGCCGCTTCGCCACATGGCGCACTTCAACATCGACTACGGGAGCATCAGCGTGGTGGAAGTGCAGCCAGAGAAAAAGCATGCCTTTGAGATTGAATTGCTAAACTTTTGCCCGCCGATCCTGGCATGACCCAAAGCTCGGTAGCAATCATTGAAGCATTTTTTTGAACATCCCCTTCAGGCGCTCAGAGAATTTCGGCTTGGGCGCTGGCGGCAGCATGGCACTGGCAGCACGTGTTTTTTCTTGGTTGAACACGGCCTGGGTTTCTTCCGCGAAAAGACTACTGCCCGAAGAGTGGGCAGCACTGGGCGGCAAGTCGTTGAGCCCCTCCACGATCGAAGGCTGGATCATGATGATGAGTTCACGGCGATTGTTTGAACGAGATCTGGACCCCGTCAGATACTTCAGCACAGGGATACTGGAGAGGATGGGCACATTGGTCTTGCGGATGTTGTTGTCCTCACGAATCAGCCCGCCCAAAAGCACCGTGCCATTGTTACGGCAGACGACGGTGGTATTTAACTCCTGCTTGGTGAGGATGGGATAGGGGTTGTCAGCAATGGTCGTGGTGCCTGCCTGCTCGCTGTTTTGCTGTGAAATCTGGAGCGTCAGTTCATCAGAGCTATTGATGAGTGGTACGATGTTTAGGCTGAGCACCACATCCTGATACTGCACATTGGAAAGAAGGCCGCTGTTGGCCCCCCCGCCCACCAAGCCTTGGGTGGAGGTGGCGATGGGAAAGGACTGGCCGCTGCTGATGGTGGCCTGCATATTGTTCATGGTGAACACACTGGGACGGGAAATCACCTTGAAATCCGTCTTCGAGTCTAGGGCTTGGACGAGCACATCTAGCCCGTCTCGCACGCCCCCAAAGAAGGTGAGCCCATTGCCTGCGGCCGCCAAATTCGCAGGGGTGATGCGGGTGCGGGGATCCAGCGGTGTGCCGGTAAAGGCACCGAGCTGGCCGGCCAAGCCACGATCCGCCCCGGTGGCAGTGCCGTTTTCTCTGCCGCGGATCAGGGTTTCAATGCCGAAACCGACGGAATCACCGATCTGGTAGTCACCGATGACCGCAGAAATAAGAATCTGCTGAGGTCGGCGGTCCAGCTCATCCATGATCTCATTGAGAATGCGCAGGTGCTCGGGTGGGCCAGAGGCAAAAATCGAATTGGAAACGGGGTCGGAGATGAGCAGCGTTTTCCCCACCAGCACCGAAGAAGGACCGTTGTTTTGCCGCAGGGGGGTCAGATTGCCCCCGCCTGTGCCAAAGCTGCTACTGCCTCCGAGACCACCTCCCAGCCCACTGCCAAATCCGCCATTCAGGCCGTTATTGAGGCTATTGCTATTATTTCCAAAGAGGCTGCTGCTGTTGCCTCCGACGTTGTTGTTGTTGCGATTTTGCGCGTTGTTGTTCTGCCCGCCGGTGCCTGTGCTCGTGCTGGAGCCTCCGCTGTCATCGCCTTCCGTGCGGGTGATGGCATCGCTGATGATCTGCATGGCGGCATCGACGGCCAGATACTTGAGTGGGCGTGAGGCAAAAGTGCGGAGGTCAGAGGCAGCATCCAGCTCCTCAACCAAGCGGCTGATGTAGTCCACCTGTTCCTGGGCACCGATGACCAGGAGGCAGTTGCGGCGCGCGATGGGGATGATTTTGGGCGGGGCGGCCTCAGCGCTGCCGCCAGCACCATCATAAGCTGCTGTGGGCATGGTGGGTGTGGCTGGCTGTCCGGGAACAGTGCCTGGGGTATTTTGGGGGATGGCGGGCGTTTTGCCTGAACCGTTGTTTTTTTCCTCTGTGCCCAAGATTTCATCCAGCGCCTTCTTTACATCCTCAGCGGATGAGCGGCTGAGCTGGAGGGTTTTTTGGATGGTCTCAGCTGGCTTATTGTCCAGCCGCTCCATGAGGGCAAGGATGGAGCGGATGGTATTGCTGTTTTCCGTGATGACTAGGGCACGAGCGTTTGGCACCGGGGTGATGACGCCGTAGCTGTGGCGGGGAATGACTTGGTCGATGGCCTTGATGGCATCCTCTGTGCCGAGGTAACGCAGTTGGGTCACAAAACTGACCACCTGATCGGTGACTGGCAGGTCAGAAGCAGACTCAATCAGCGGCGCGCCTTCCATGCTGGGTTTTTTGGCATCAAAGGCCAACAGCTTGACCATGCCCTCACCCGCAGGGGTAAAGGCATAGCCATTGAGCAGGAGGCTTTTCTCAATGTACATGATGGCCTTTTCCTTGGATAACTCCCCCGTGGTTTCGATGGAAACCGTGGCCTGCTCCGCATTCGCATCACGGATGATCTTCAGGCCCGTTAGCTCCTCGTAAAGCAGAAGGATCTCCCCCAGTTGTGTGTTGGGATATTGCAACTGCACCATCCCATCTGGCGTGATGGCCTCTTCAGGTTTTTTGGCAGGTTTTTCTGTGCCATCAGGCGCGCCAGCGGCGCTAGGCAGGGCAGGCTGAGGAGGGGCGGCAGGACGGGTGAAAGGACGCGGAGCACCCGCAGGCGGGATGGCGTTTGGATTTGTCGGCGGGCGGACAGGCTGCTGAGGGATCTGAGCCAAAGCGGAGCCGACCAGGATAAAACCCAGGAAAAATAAACGATGCAGATGAGACATGGCAGAAAGGGAGCGGACAAACAGGTCTGCGAGCAGCAGCCTAGGTATTTAGGGATTTTTCAAGGGTTGCCAGCAGGCGGGATGACAGGGGCTGGGATGAGCTGACGGCGGCGTGAGATGCTGGGCGGAGTCGCGGGGGCTGGCTGAGGGCTAACCATGCCTGGCTGGGGCACGACGGCTGGCTGCACACCCGCCCCAGGGAGACCCACGGGAGCACCTGGCACGACCGGACGCGCCGCCTGGGTGGGAGAGACGGGCTTTCCAGGCTGGGGCACGCCTCCTGGCTGAGGCACGGCACCGGCGGCTGCATTGGCACCCGCCGGGGCACGCATGGTGTTATTGATCGTCACCGGGGCAGCGCTGTCATCGTATTTGAGCTCCGCTTCTTGGGACCCCTTGGCGATGACGACGGAAGCTTCTTTGCGGTTGCGGCTGAAGTTGGCTTTGATGAGGCGGAACCCACCTTTGGATTCATTCTCATTGGTAATTCGCTCAAACTCATTCGTCTGCTTGTTGCGGATGCTGACGCGGATTCTGCCATTGTAACTGAACATGCCCGCGAGCGCCCAATCCTGGCCCCAGTTGACCGTCGGCTGTGCGATCGGAGTGGTCTTCAAAAGAAAGGGATTTTTCTCCCAAGATGCCTGATAACGCTCAATGCCAAAAGCGCGCGGGATGGGCTCTGCATCTTCAGGCTCTGAGATGATCCCTGATGCGGGAGATGCCTCGGCTAATGCTGGGCTAGCCTCAGGCAGTGTGGCCTCAGGCTGGGAGAAAGAGGGATTTTCAACGGTCGGCGCATCTGGGCCAATGCCTGGCTCAGGAGGTGGCACCTCCTGTCCTTGGGCGAGTAGCAGGGGAAAAAGCAGCAGAAGCAGGGCTGAGATGGGCCGTGAAGTCTTCATGAGGCAGGAAGGCGGAACCATTTTTCGACACGCAGATTCAACTCAATTTTGGAGCTTTCCTGATCGCTCGGGGTGATGGTCATGGCAGGCACCGCAATGAAAGACTCAGGCTGTTGCAGGTCGTAGAGCCAGTTCATCACGGGCTTCATTTCGCCGACAACCTTGAGGGTCACGGCTGCCGAGGTCAGACCTGCGCGTTCGCTGCTTTCGTTGGGTTGCTTGAAGGGGATCGAAACACCATGACGGGCAGCAAGTTCATCCACGGCATTGAGGATGCTGCTGATGGCCTCTGCGGGCTTGGTGAAAGGGGGCTGTTTTTCAGCGAGCCATGCAGAGCGCTGATCCCAGAAATCTTTGCGAGCGAGGAGCTCTTCTGCTTCGGCACGGGCATCTGCCACCTCACGGGCGAGCAGGTCCACCCGCAGCTTCCAGGCTTTCATTTTGCCCAACCCGACGAAGGCACCTCCTGCTACCAGGATGATGCCCAGGGCCACGGCGAGACGCTGTTCACTCGCGGTCATAGAGAGGTTACCTCCTGTCCTTCCGCCTCCTGGGAAGCATCCTTGGGCCTGCCTTCCGCGCGGAAGGTGGCGCGGCCATCCGGTAGGCTGGTCGGCTGAGGAAACTCCCAGCTCCATTGACTGAATGCGGGCGCAGCCACGAGCTTATCACGAAACTCCAAACCATGCCCCAGGGAGGATGCCTCCCCATCGATGACAAAGGCATCTAGCTTCAACTCAAAGCGAGTGACCCGGATGCCCTCTTCAGGCAAAAGTTGCACCAGTTGGTAAATGGTCTCGACCGGGTAAAGATCAGGCCGCAGAGCTGGCAGCAGATCCTCCCAGTTCGCCCGAGCTTCGCGGATGGCTTCAAGTTGGGGCTCCATCGCGCGGAGAGCTGCTTTTTCTGCGATGAGGGAGCGCTCGCGCACAAACACCCCCACAGCAAAGGCACCCAAGGCTGCGACCAGCACGAGAGTGAAAGCAAGAATCCCCAGAGCTACCATGCGGCGCTGCTGACGCTCTGCCCGCAATTGGACGATGGGGGCAGGCACCAGCCGGGAGGGTGCCTTGGGCAACACGGGAGGGCCCGCCCGGCGGACGGTGATGGGCAGGTCTAGGCCATTCTCAAAGCTCACGGGAATGACGTCTTCAGCCTCATTCGTGCTCGAGACACAGAGGCTAGAGAGCTCTGGCAGCAAGCCTGCCAGATCCAGGGCCGCAAGCACACAGCGGACCTCTGCGGCAGCGTCAGCATCTAGGGTGCGTGCAGA
>JAIWOJ010000171.1 GCA_020216965.1 Prosthecobacter sp. | reverse complement strand
GTGCTGTGTGCTGTGTGCTGTGTGCTGTGTGCTAATTTCAGCACTTTCCTGGCCGTTGATCAGGGAAATCGAGGTGCAGAGCGCTGACGGGTGCATTGACCGTGAAAAATTTGCTCGCATGATTTTTGCTTAATTCATTCTTTTTAAACCAAAATCAGGCATTTTGATCAAGCATTTTTCATGATGTCTTCAAAAAACTCCACCAAACTACCGAGCGGCCGTTATTCCTCTGCCGTGATAATGAGTGCGTAAAACGTTCACATTTGCGAGTTGAAAAAGATCATCTGTTTCATTGTTAAGGCACGGCCGGAAACAAATTTTGGGTTTTTCGCTTCCCTGGGCAAACTCGTTTTTAAGGTTATATATGTGTCTTTATAAGGCTGATAAGTCGCTTTTCATTTCGGACATTTGTGTAGGAATGAATACCAAGCTCCCTGGCGATGTGTTCCACAGTTTTCTGCCCTTTGACGGGACCGAAGTCCACGAGGGGCTTGAATGGAAACTCATGTCGCTTGCGTTTGTTCTTGACGTTCAGAGTTTGGTTCTCGGGTTGGCAACCCAAGCCTCAACCACCATGAACGCATGCTTTAACGCCTTGCCGGATTTGCGGGGGGGCCAACTCATGGAAAGTGGTTCCGAGATATGAAGTGGGTAAAGCCCGTGCTTGGCGTGCTCTGGGAGCCGGTGCATGGATGGGCGGTGATGCTTCGTCTATTCCAGCCTTCTGCAGAGGAGTGCGCCCTGGTCGCTGTGTCTGGTGGGCGGGACTCCGTGGCACTGCTGCACTGGCTGCTAGAGCAGGGCTGCCGCAGTCTGGTGGTGTGCCATTTGAACCACGGCTTGCGCGGGCGTGAGTCTGGGCAGGATGCTGCCTTTGTGCGCCGCCTTGCCAGCCGCCATGGGCTGCTGTGTGAGGTCCGGCGTGCGGATGCGGCGGCTCTTGCCAGACGGGAAAAAATCTCGGTGGAGACGGCGGGCAGGCGGCTGAGGCATGAGTTTTTCAGGGAGATGGCCGTGAAGCATGGGGCGCGGCGTGTGTTCCTAGCCCACCATGCGGATGACCAGGCGGAGACCATCCTGGCCCAGCTCTGCCGTGGGGCCGGGTTGGCCGGGCTGGCGGGGATGGCGGTGGAAAGCCCTCTGCCGGGGGTGCAGGGGGCACCGGTGTGGCTCACGCGCCCGCTGCTAGGTTGGCGGCGCGCGGACATGGATGCGTTCCTTGCGGCGCGCGGCCTGCGCTATCGGGAGGACTCGAGCAATGCAAAGGCTGGCCCTAGGCGCAATCGCTTGCGACATAAGGTGCTGCCGCTGCTATGCCAAATTTTTGAAAGAGACGTCGCGCCGCTGCTGGCACGCTGCGCTCAGCAGGCTGCGCGGGATGAAGACGCGCTGCAGGCCATGGCGGGGCGATTGCTGGCAGAGCACGTCTTGCCGGATGCGGGCCTGCGCGTGGCACCTGCGCTGAAATCAGCCCATCCCGCCCTGCTCTCCAGGGTGCTTTTTCGCTGGTTGACGCTTACCTGCGCTGTGCCTGGGATCGGTTTTGCGGAGGTGTCTGAGGCCATGCGGTTGCTAGAGCCTGCGGGTCCGGCAAGGATCAATCTGCCCGCAGGCCACCACCTGCGGCGCAAGGCTGGGCGGCTCTGGGTGCAGCGGCCTGGGCGCGGTGCGGGCATGAGCGGCTGAGAGGTTTTCCTTTTCACAAAGCTGGCTGCTCCGCTAGATAGGGGCCATGGGCAGTCGTTCCATCTTCGTCGTCACCTCCTTTCTTCTGAGCATTGCCACCGGTCTGGTGCTCTCCCGCAGCGGCCAGCAGCCCTCCGTCACCCGCGCTAGGCCCGTGATCGGCCTGAGCATGGACACGCTGAAGGAGGAGCGCTGGATCGCAGACCGGGATCTATTCACCGCGCGGGCGCAGGCCCTCGGGGCAGATGTGGTGGTGCGCTCTGCCAACAGCGATGACACCCGGCAGCTCCGTGATGTGGAAAGCCTGATCACGGCGGGCATCGATGCCCTGGTGGTCATTCCCCACAATGGGGAGGCCATGGCCCGCGCTGTGGAGATGGCCCATGCTGAAGGCGTGCCCGTGCTGTCTTATGATCGCTTGATTACCGGTGCGGAGACGGATCTCTACATCACTTTTGATAATCTGAAGGTGGGCGAACTCCAGGCCCGCTTCCTGACGGAAAGACTACCTCCTCAGGGTAAAATGCGCCTCGTGCGGATCTATGGGGCAAAGACCGACAACAACGCGCGTCTTTTCAAAGAAGGCCAGGACCGCGTGCTCCAGCCATGGATTGAGGCAGGGAAGATCGAGGTCGTCCTGGAGGATTGGGCAGAGGACTGGAAGCCTGAGAATGCCAAAAAAATCACCAACGCCGCCATCACCAAGGCGGGCCGGGGCATTGATGCCATCCTCGCCAGCAACGATGGCACCGCAGGCGGGGCCATCCAGGCATTGATCGAAGAGGGGCTGGCGGGCAAAGTGCTGGTGACGGGCCAGGATGCCGACCTAGCCGCCTGCCAAAGAATCGTGGCAGGCACCCAGACCATGACGATCTACAAGCCCCTGAAGCAGCTCGCAGGCAAAGCTGCAGAATTGGCCGTGAAACTCGCGCGCAGGCAGCCCCTGGTAGCAAAGGCGGATACAGACAATGGCAAAATCCTCGTGCCCACCGTGTTGCTGGACATCGTGGCAGTGACGCAGGATAACCTGAAAGAAACCGTCATTGCCGATGGCTTCAGGAGCGAGAAAGACATCTACCTGAAGTAAAGGGAGCTACACTTCAAACAGCAGCCCGAAAAAAAGCACCCGGACTGCCCTTGGGGGGGAAGTCCGGGTGCCTCCTTGCAGCGCCGGGGGGGATGAATGCGTGGCTTAAGGCACCTCGCTGAGCATCAGCGCTTGGCTGTTGTCGGTAAAGAGCAGGCGGGAGACGACCTGACGGTTGCTGTTGAAGCTGCGTGTCTGGCCTAGATTGCCTGGTGTGCTGATGAGCAGGGAGAAGGCGCGTGTGATCTTCGTGCCGATCGTCTGCCCCTCGCGCAGCAGCAGTCGCAGTTGGCCGTTGCTGTCCTTCGCCCAGACGCCGGTGTCATTCGTGGCGGTCACGACGCCTGGCTTCAACTGGAGGGAGGCGATGAACAGGGGCCCCATGTCACTTGGGAGCGCCATGGAAGTGAAGGCGGAGAAGGTCGCCCCGGGCACGCCTGCTACCTGCCCACCTCTTTCTGCCACGATTTCGGGAGCTTGGCCTGGGCTGCAGAAGCCGATGACAGGCACGGCGGCGCTAGTGGCAGGCTTGACGGACCCTGTCCAGGCCAGGCAGCCATTGTTGTTCAGCACGGGGTCACTCAAGGCTGTCCAAGTGCTGCCATTCCGCCCTAGGATGCCCGCTCCTTTGCGGGCGGCCAGGTACCAACCTTCCGCGCCGTAGGTGAGAATGCCCGCGTTGTTCGCAGCGGTCACACCGTTGCCTTTCACCACGGCGAAGACCTGCTGGAAGGCGACGTTGCCGGGTCTATTGCCCGCAGGGATGCCGATGCTGACGGGCTTCAGCCCGGGGACCAGCTCCAAGTTATTCTGGGCCATGGGGGCCATGCCGCCTTCCTCATCCGTCATCATGTTGATGAGGGTGCCGTCGGTGCAGGCCACGCGGGCAAGGTAGATGCCAGCGCCGGGGTGGTGCCTGCCCTGTCCAGGGCTGCCGGGCACGGCCCCTAGCATGTCGATGCGGGAGACGATCTTTGGCCTGCCGAAGGCACAGGTGATCTGCTGACCTTTGCGTAGGAGTAAGCCGAGACCGTCCGCAGCATTCCAGGTCCACACACCCTGGTTGTTTGCCACCGTCGCCGGGGCAGTGAGGGTGGAGGTGAACACGATCTCTCCTTCAGCAAAATTGACGGAGCTAATGTCCCGGATGAGCGCGCCTCCGCAGCCAGCATCCGTCATATTTTTCATGGCCACTAGCTGGAGCTGGCCCCCCAGATTGGTCCAAAGACCGACCATACCGTTGGAGATTTTTGCCAAAAAGGCCACGCGGGCAGTTGGGTCTTGGCCCTGATTGATGCAGGGATCATAGAAAGACACAAACTTCGCCCCAGGCACACCTGGTGCCGCCTGGCCAGAGGCAGCAATGAGCTGCGGATGCACCCCGGCAAAAATGCCGGACATCACCGCGCCACCCTTCCGGCAGGTGGCTGTGAAGGCGACCGCGCCGGCATCATTGATGGCAGGCAGGCCGAAGGTGGAGAACAGATAACCTTCCGGCATCCCATACAAGCTGGCATCTGCGCCACTGGCGACGATGCTGGAGTGGTTCACGACGCCGGATTCTGCGGAAGGTGTCGCTGTGATATCAAAGGTCTGTGTGCTGGTGTTGCCATTGGTATCCGTCGCGGTCAGCGTGAGCTTATTCACGCCGGTATTGACTAGGGTGCCGGGCGGCGGCTGCTGCGTAACTCTGGCGATGCCGACATTGTCCGTGATGACTGCGATGGTGGAGTAGTCCGGCAAGGCCTGCATGCTGGTCAACGGTGGGAAGCCGCCTGCGGGCGCGGCGATCGAGGGCGGCGTCCTGTCGATGACGACGAGGTCAAAGCCCAGCCTAGCCACCTGGTTGTCAGAGGTAGTAAGCTGCAGGATGACGTAATGCAGGCCAATGCCGAGGGCCGTGCCCGGTGCAGGGGTCTGGGTGATCGTGCCCGTGACACCGGCGGCGCGTGTGGTCTGCGTGCGATAGTCGGGGATGGCAGCGGTGCCGTTGGCCCCGGTGTTGAGCGTGATGGGGCTGAAATTGCCCGCAAAGCCGAGGGCACCTGGGTTTCCAGCCGGATGGCTGAGCATGATGGAACCCGCTTCTGAGGAGCGCCTACGGTAGCCGAACTCAAAGCCCGATACTGCGATGCCGCGGAGGTTCACCCGGATCCATTTGCCGCTCTGCGCCTTGTTCTGGACCGCAGCACGGTTTTCCACCGTGGTGCCCCCGCTACCATAGAGGGGAGAGTGGCTATAGGTGAAGATGGAGGTGTTGTTCCACGGCACGGGAACTTTGTTCCCCACAGCATCATAGTAACTGAAGCTGGACAGTTCCTCGAAGGACTCAGCATCCTCAATGCTGAAGTGAATGTTCGATACATGCTTCGGATCCGTGGTGCCAGGGCGGTAGAAGCGCATGCTGATTCTGGAGTGGATGCTACTGTTATAACCATTGATATACCAGCACACCTCGCCGCCCATCACGGCCAGGCCATTGCCGGCGAGACCGTAAGTGCTGAGATGCACATCAAAGCGGCCGTCGTTCGTGCCTGGATAGATGACCGGCGTGGTCGTGTTGTTCGGGATGATGGTGGTATCTAGCAGGCCGTAGGCTGGATTGGCACCGCTGTTGGCCCACTGAAGCACGACGGGGCGGTCATCATCCAAGACCTGGCCGGCGTCCGGCGTGGCAGTGGTGTTGCCAGGCAGGTAGTAGTCGCCCGTTTCATCATCCATGATGGTGCAGACACCGCCAGAGCTGGCACTGCCGCCCGTGTTCGTCGCCACCAGGTGGAAGATCTCCCCATTGTCGAAGAGTGCTTCCTGCTCAGGGGCCAGGGCCACGCGCAGGAGCATGGTGGCATCAGGGAAGGCCAGGAGGCCACTGGTGTAGGCCGTCCAGGTGCCGCCAGCCAGATACTCGATCGTGCTGAGGCCGGTGGTAGTCACGTTGTTGACGCTGAGCGTGACGAGCTGGCCGCTGACGCCGGTAGCGGTGAAGACCGCAT
>JAIWOJ010000170.1 GCA_020216965.1 Prosthecobacter sp. | reverse complement strand
GAGCGTCGTGCATCTCAAGACACTGGGTGAAAATCGTGTCTGTCTTGATACGGAAGCGGATTCCCTGCATCACTACCATGAGAAGCTTTGCCTTCTTCAGGTAGCTTGTGGTGGACGTTTCGCCCTGGTGGATCCTTTGGCCCTTTCAGATGTGGCTCCACTGCTTGAGTTGCTGGATCGTTATGAGCTGTGGTTTCATGGGGCAGACTATGACCTGACGATGCTGCGTAGAACCTATGGGTGGGAGCCAAAGATGGTGCGCGATACACAGATTGCAGCACGTTTAGCTGGCGCTCGGCAGTTTGGCTTAGCAGCGCTGTTACAAAATGTGCTTGGGATCACTGTCTGTAAAGCATCTCAAAAGGCTGACTGGAGTCGTCGTCCGCTGCCGTTGCACATGCTCACCTATGCGGTGGATGATGTGCGTTACTTGCTCCGGCTTGCAGATCATTTCTTGGCAATTTTGCGTGAGCGAGGGCGCCTGGAGTGGTTTGAGCAGAGCTGCCGAGCTCTCCAGCAGGAGGTGGCGCAGCGTGGGGCTGCTTTGCGAGAAGATCCTTGGCGAGTTCAGGGCAGTGGCAGGCTCCATGCCAAGGGGTTGGCTATTCTAAAAGCCATGTGGGAATGGCGAGAGGGCATCGCCCAGGAGCGCGATATTCCCTGCTACCGCGTGATGTCGAACAAACAAATGGTTGCTTTTGCGGAAATGTTTGAAAACGGGGGGGTGATGCAGCCACCTGCTGGCTGGAGACCACGATGGAAAAAGGAGTTTCACGATCTCGTCGCCAATGTTTTCCGACAAGGGCAGGCCAGTTGGCCGCAACGGCTGAAGCGTGAACGTGGTAAAATGACAGTGGCGCAGCGTGAGGCTGTGGACAAACTTTGTGCTCGCCGTGATGAGTTGGCGGCTGCATTGGAGCTAGAGGGTAGCCTGCTCGGTTCACGCAGTGATCTAGAACAGATGGTGGTGGAACCTTCTGCCATCAGCCCGCTGATGCCATGGCAGGAGGAAATTCTGCGCCCAGTGCTTTCAGAATTGACGGCACCTAGCTCAGCGGTGAGCATGTGAGGTACTGATGTAGCCACTTAATCACTGTGAATGCGCAATCAGTCACTGAAGCTGAATTTGCTTCTGACCCCAGACCTTTATGGCTAGGCAGGGTCATGCAGGCCGTGGAAAGGTCTGGCTTTTACCGTGGCAAACTCGGGCCTGGCGGCATGAATGTCAGCTCCATTACGGATTTTGTGGAGCATGTGCCGTTCACCACCAAAGCAGAATTGCTTTCTGATCGCCTGACGTTTCCGCCCTTTGGCTCGAATCTTACCCGGCCGTTGGGGGAATATAGGCGCTTTTGCCAAACGAGCGGCACGACCAGTGGGCAGCCTATGGCATGGCTAGATACGCCGGACAGTTGGGCTGAGCTGCTCAAATGCTGGCAAAGGGTCTTTCGTGCCGCGGGCTTGTGCCCTGGTGTGGATCGGCTTTTTTTTGCCTTTTCCTTTGGTCCGTTCCTGGGTTTTTGGACGGCTTTCGAGGCGGCTGCTTCTGATTTTATGGTACTACCAGGCGGAGGGCTTTCCAGCCAAGCTAGGCTAGAGATGATGGCCCGCTACGGTGTGACTGCGCTCTGCTGCACGCCTACCTATGCGCTCAGGCTCGGGGAGATGCTAGGCATGAATGGAGCGCCTGCAGCGGCAAATCTGGCGGTCCGCAGTATCATCGTCGCAGGTGAGCCTGGTGGCAGCATCCCTGCTGTGCGGGAGAGGATAAGCACTTTATGGGGCGGCGCGCGTGTTTTTGATCATCATGGGATGACGGAGACAGGACCGGTCAGTTTTGAGCTGCTAGAGAGGCCTGGTGAACTGGTCGTGATCAGGGATGCCTATTTCGCTGAAGTGATCAATCCAACAAACGGCATGGAAGTGAGTGAAGGGGAGTGTGGTGAGTTGGTGCTCACAACGCTAGAGAGGTTGTCTTGCCCATTGCTACGTTACCGCACGGGAGACTGGGTGAGGAAGCGCCGATCTAGAGGTTCCGTAGTTCTCGAAGGCGGAGTGCTCGGGCGCTTGGATGAAATGGCGGTAGTGCGAGGTGTGAACATTTACCCTAGCGCGATTGAGGCCGTCGTGCGCCAGTTTCCCGATATTCGTGAATTTTTGGTTTTGCAGCGCAAGCAAGACGCGATGGATGAGATTGAGGTGCTGGTAGAGCTTTCGGCAGATGGGACGCAGGAGGTTGTGAGTCGGCTAGCCGCGCGCCTCAGGGATACTTTTTCTCTACGCATCCCAGTGCGTAGGGTGGAGCCAGGCAGCTTGCCAGCACATGATTTTAAGTCACGCCGTTGGCAAAAGGGATAATTCCCCTGCGCGTGCGCATTGCATCCTTCAGTGTCAGCGTATCATAGGTATTTTTCATGCCCCTTCTTGAACTTTCCCATGTCTCCAAGTCCTACCAGGAACCAGGTGGCGGTCCTGTGGTTGCAGTGCTTCAGGATGTTTGCCTGAGCGTTGAGCCTGCAGAATCACTAGCAATCGTCGGCCCATCCGGTTGTGGTAAAAGCACATTGTTAAACATCCTTGGAACGTTGGATACTCCAGACAAAGGAAGTTACCACTTTGAGGGGCGAGACATTTCCAGCCTCGGAACTGCGGAACTGGCAGCCATGCGCAGCGAGAAGATCGGGTTTATCTTTCAACTGCACCACTTAATGCCACAGTGCAGTGTGCTGGAGAATGTGATGTTACCTACTCTGGCCATGCGCCAGCGTGACCCTTCTGCGCGTGCCCGCGCTGAGTCTTTACTAGCAGCCGTCGGGCTCGCGGACAGGCTGAACTGGCGTCCTGCTCAGCTTTCTGGTGGGGAGCGACAGCGTGTGGCGGTAGTACGTGCGCTGATCAATCAGCCCAGATTGATCTTGGCTGATGAGCCGACAGGGGCTCTAGATGAGCAGAATGCAGAGATGCTCACTTCGCTATTGCTTGAGCTTCAGCATTCCACAGGGGTGAGTTTGGTCATGGTCACACACCAGCCTGCTCAGGCCGCGCGCATGGGGCGTGTGCTTCGGATCCACCAGGGTGTGCTCAACTGAATGGTGGTTTTGAAAAAAACTTCCATTTAAGCGGGGAATGATCTTGTCCGCGCTCATGGATGCGTGAGATAGTCGCAAGGTTACACCATGAAAGAGTATGCCTACATTCATGAAGAAGGGGCCATCCTGCCGCCCCTGAAGGCTGTGCCCTTCCTCAATAGCTTTACCGATGAGCAGTTGGATGACGTGCTAAATTCCTCATCTCTACTCCAGTGTGATCCTGGGGATGTCATCATCCAGGAGGGGACGATCGATAGTCGCATCTACGTCTTGCTGAGCGGAGAACTGGAGGTCCGTGTCGGCGGAAAAAAAGTCGCCTCCATTGCGCGCCCTGGAGATGTTTTTGGGGAGCTGGCATTGGTGAATCAGGACAAGCGTGCGGCTTCAGTCATTGCTGGCGGACGCGCACTTTGCTTGGCGGTGGACCAGAAATTCCTACAGGACATGCATCCGCGTGAAGAGGATCCTGCTTTTCATGCCGCCCTTTTTGAATTTGTAGCTCGATTAGTCGCCAAGAAGCTGGATGCTACATCGCGTCGTCTAGCGGAGGTGGAAAAGGAGCTTCGTGCGCTAAAGGAAGCCCCAGTGCCGACACAAGATCGACGGAGGCGCACCTCAGTGAGGCGCAGACAGATGGCATGATAAAAAGGTGGCCTTGCTGTGCAGGCCACCCAGTCATAAAAACTGTTTTAGAGGTGTTTAGGCACCGCGAAACTCGTGTGGCTTATGCCTTGGCTCTGAAGCTTCTTGATGTCGTTTAGGGAGCATTTCCCTGTGAGCATCGCCGTGGTGATGTGGCCTATCTCCAGGATGCTCTCTCATCCAGGGGCGAGGGCCATTTCCCCTGTGTGGTGGAGCTGGTGGCATGTCCTTGCTTGGATGCCGATCTGCGCGATGAGCATCTGGGGGTGGTAGCTTCTGGCGGAGCCAAGGCACTTCATGATGTTGGGGGCGTTTTCCCATGACTGGCGGCGGTCCGGCGAAACGTGGACGGTGAGGTTGCATCCATTTTTTGTAGTGTTTGCCCGGAAACGCATGGTGGAATGGAGCGCCACGATGAGCGAAGCCTGAACCGCCCGGACCTCGCCTAGCAAGATCTGATGGTGAATCTTTCCTCATTTCTGGATGGGGCACTGGCCTATGGGGATCACTGTGTCGGTCTGCGTGGCCACGCTCATGAGTATGTTCCTCTGGCCGGGGATTCCTTGGGGAGGGCTCCCATTGAGCGCCTTCGTGTCTTCTGACATCTGGGCGCTCAGGGCCAGGGCCAGCATCTGGGGCTGACCGTCGGTCTCTTGGAGCCTCTGGCATGGGCTTTCTGGAGCGTTGTTCGTCTCTCGGGGGTGATTTCCTGCCTGGTTCATCACGACGGTTTGCTTCACCTGGCACTACTCTAGGTTGGGGACGGCGTTCCGCCTCTGCCGGGGGGCGTTCAGGGTTACGCGGTTCACGGCGTGCAGCCGGGGGAGGTTCCTCAGGATTACCTGGTCTATCAGCACGCGCGGCGGGTGGGAGCGGCTGGTTTTCTTGAGCCGTGGCACAGTCCAGGGCGCTAAGGCCGAGGATCAACAGCAGGATGCGAGGTGTTGGTTTCATGGGTTAGCAGGGATGGGGGTGTGGGCCTTTGTTTTGAGATCCACGCGCGCTTAACGCCATACCTGCCTCATTTTGTGTGGGGACGTGGCTTGAAGAATGAGCCTTCTTCATTTCTGATGGATGTGTTTATGAAGGCGCTCCGTCTAGTTAACCCCAGAACGTTTGAGCATGTGACCCTGCAGGAGCCATCAGCCCCTGGGCCTGGAGAGGTATTGGTCGCTGTGCGCAAGATCGGCATCTGCGGCACGGACATCAGTGGTTACTTGGGGAAAATGCCCTTTATTGAGTATCCGCGAATCCTAGGACATGAATTAGGAGTCGAGGTGCTGGCGGTGGGAGAAGGCGTAGATCACATCAAGGTGGGTGACGGCTGCTCCGTGGAGCCCTACCTGCACTGTGGTGACTGCTTTTCCTGCAAGCGTGGCTGCACAAACTGCTGTCAGCATCTGCAAGTGTTGGGCGTGCATGTGGATGGCGGCATGAGGGAGCAGATGATCCTACCCGCATTCAAGCTACATCCGGCCAAGGACTTATCTTTTGAACAATTTGCGCTTGTGGAGACGCTAGCCATAGGTTGCCATGCTGTGGCCCGCGCTAAGCTCACACCAGGTGAAGATGCCTTGGTCATTGGGGCTGGCCCCATCGGGCTGACGGTGGTGATTTTTGCACAGCTCGCGGGGGCTACCGCGACAGTGCTAGAGCTCAATGAGCAGCGCCGTGAATTCGTCACGCGTCACTTTCCAAATGTTAGAGTGCTAGGGGAGATTACAGACGGCATAGCTGCTGCCCACGCTGTCTTTGACGCTACTGGGCATCCAGTCTCTATGGCGCGCGCGCTAGGACTTGCTCGTTTTACTGGGCGCATTGTCTTTGTTGGCATTACTAGAGAGCCGGTGCTTCTGGATGACCCCCTCTTTCACCAGAGAGAGCTCACCCTTATGGCTAGCCGCAATGCGCTACCTGGGGACTTCCGGCGCATCATTGATCTGATGACTGCAGGTAGCCTGGATGTGCGTCCTTGGATCACACATCGCTGTGTTTTGGAGGATTTGCCTGCTCAGATGCCAGATTGGGCGTGCGCA
>JAIWOJ010000169.1 GCA_020216965.1 Prosthecobacter sp. | reverse complement strand
GCAGACTATGTAAAAAAAGGCGGTGGTCTCATCGCCGGCATGACTGGCTGGGCCTTCAGCCAGACCAGCGGCGGCAAGGAGCTCGCCCTGGCGCACGGCGTGAACCTGGCGCTCATGCCCGCCGGGGTGGCCATCACGGACATGAGCGCCTTTGATGGCATCAGCAGCTTCAGCGCGCGGGTGGAGTTACCGCCTTTCGTCAATGCATCCAATGCCATCCAGGCTATCAAAAAGCAGCGGGAAGGAGGCCCGCCGCTAGATGCCGCCGCCATCAAGCAGGCCACCAATGCCATCCAGATCGCCCTGGCCGCCCAGCCGCCTGACCGCAGCAGCCTGCGTGATGCAGTAGCCTCCGCGCTCGGCAGTCCTGGCGACAAGGGCGGTCCGCTCCCCACGCCTGAAACCCCACTCACCACCGCAAAGGACAACGCCGCGCGCCTCCGTCTCGGCATGGAGACGCGCGTCCTTCGCCTCGCAGGTGGAGAGACTGCGACTGCCCATCCCGCCCATCTCTTTTTCCCTGGCAAATCCGATCCCGAAGCACCCCGCATCACCCGTGAGGTGTCCGTGGACCCCAAGATTCCAGGCTGGACCAGCACCGGTCTTTATGCTGCGGCAGGTGAAACCATCACCCTCCGCGCACCCGCCGCCATCGCAGAAAAAGGCTACGCCATCCGCATCGGCTGTCACAGTGACACCCTTTACCATCTGGACGAATGGAAACGCGCGCCAGACATCACCAAAACCACCAGCATCACCAACGCCGAAATCAAGACCGCCAGCGCCTTCGGCGGGCTGATTTACATTGAGGTGCCGGGCAATGCCAAAGAGACCACCCCGTTTTCTGTGACCATCCAGGGGGCCATCCCCGCCCCACTCTTCGTGCTAGGCCAGCATACAGATGAGCAGTGGAGCAGTGAGATCAAAAAACAACCCGGTCTCTGGACAGAGATGGCCTGTGACAAACTCATCATCACCCTGCCCACCAGCGTCGCCCAGGAAGTCAAAAACCCCACGGAGCTGATGACCTTCTGGAAAAAAGTCGTCGAAGCTCAGGACGACATCACCAACCAAGCTGCCGAGCGCCGCCGCCCGGAGCGCATCGTTTCCGATATCCAGATCAGTGCCGGCTACATGCACAGCGGCTACCCCATCATGATCCCCACCAGCGCCGCGCCGGAGATGGTCACCTTCAACCGCATCAAATTCCCAGGTTGGGGCTTTTACCACGAGATCGGTCACAACCACCAACGCCCCACCTTCACCTTTGATGGCACCGGTGAGGTCACGAACAACGTCATCGGCATGTACTGCTACCATGAAGTGCTCAAGAAAGACTGGCTCATCGGCCACACCGCCATCACCCCTGAGCAGCGCAAGGCGAACATCGAAAAAATCAAGCGGGCCTCAGACAAATGGCAGACCTGGAAGAGCGAGCCCTTCACCGCCCTGGTCACCTACATCCAGCTCATCCAGGAATTTGGCTGGGAGAGTTGGCGCAACTACCTCCATAGCTTTGGCGACCCCAGCTTTGGCCCCGACCCCAAGGGGGACGACGACGCACGCGATCAATTTCTCATCCGCTATTCCAAGATCGTGAACCGCAACCTCGCGCCGTTCTTCGATTTTTGGGGCATCCCCATCAGCAGCGCAGCCAAGGCCAAGGTAGAAAAGCTGGAGCCCTGGATGCCAAAAGGGCTGTGAAAAAGCCTATCAAGCCGTCCGGTGCCTTGATTTTGTTGCTGGCGTAACAGCCACAGCTTGGCATTGGACCATGATGTCTAGGAAACACCATCATCTTCGTCTGGCCATCCCTGGTGCCCTCGCCCTCAGCCTCATCCTGTTTGCCTGCACCACGGTGCCAGATGCAGGGCGCTCCTCTTTCAATATCATCCCACAGGCCCATCTCAGCCAGATGGGCCTGACGGAGTTTGAAAAGATCAAATCCCAAAAAAAGCTGTCCCAAAATAGCACCCAGCGCGCGGCGGTGCGGAGCGTGGCAGAGCGGCTAAAACCCGTGGTGCCTGTGCAGAATGCCCACTGGGAGTTTGTGCTATTTGAGGACAGCGCGCCCAACGCCTTTGCCCTACCTGGGGGTAAGGTGGGCGTGAACACCGGCATCTTCAAAGTCGCGCACAATGACGCCCAACTCGCGGCTGTCATCGGGCACGAGCTAGCGCATGTGGTGGCAGGGCATAGTGGTGAACGCCTGAGCACTGGTCTCCTCGGAGCCGTCGGTGCCGCCGTCATCGGGGCTGCCATCGGTGGGGATGATACTGCGACGCGGAATATTGCCACGGGCGCAGCAGGTGCAGCCGTCATGGTGGGGATGCGCAGCTTCAGCAGAGGCCAGGAATTGGAGGCAGACAGGCTAGGTGCACTCTACATGGCCCGCGCGGGTTATGATCCACGGCAGAGCGTCACGTTATGGAAGAACTTTGCCGATCACACCCGCAGGCAGGGCGGTTCGCGTGTGCCTGCCTTCCTCAGCACGCACCCTCTCGACTCCACCCGCATCGCCAACCTGGAGTCCTTCATGCCCCGAGCCTTGTCTGAGTATCATTGAGTCGGTCGGGATAGCTCACCAGCTCTTCAAAGGGATCTTTGATAGGATCCTTAAGTACAGAGGCGATCAGCGTAGTTGCTGACGCCCTGGGGACTCTGTTCACGAGTCCATACTGCCTCAGATCCCTGACAGAAATCCTGAGAACGGGTTAGACAATCCACGAACTGAATGAGTTGGTTATGACGGGCGCAATATGGTAAGGTGGCTCTGCAAAAAGTGCTGTGAATGGTCCCTTTTTTGCATGATCCTCTCTTCAGATGCAGTCCAGCGATGCCAGATTCATCGGAACATCCTCTCACGAGAACGTCATCACCCGAAACTCAAGGATTGTTTCCTGCGACGATGTGGTCGGCAATTCGTGCAGCAGCCAGCGAGGCTGAAGCCGTGGAGGGGCTTGAACGCCTAGCCAAGGCTTATTGGCGTCCGTTGTACGTTTTCGCAAGACAGCGCGGTGCAGACCACGAGATCGCGGCGGACCAGGTGCAAGGGTTCTTTGAGCATTTAATCCAGCACCAGACGCTGGTGGAGGTGAGGCGCGGAGAGGTGCGTTTCCGTAGCTTCCTCCTGCGTTGTTTCTGCAATTGGCTGGTAAATCAGCACCGCAAGGAAACAAGGCGAAAGAGAGGCGGTGGTGCGCTGTTTGTGCCGATCTGTGGCCTGCCGATCGAAGAGGAAGTATCAATCGCCGATGATTGCGCCCCAGACAAAGCCTACGATCATCGCTGGGCAAGGGCTTTGGTGGATCTGGCAATGCAGCGGTTGGATGCGGAGAATGCCCAGAAAGATCGTGGTGAGTTTTTGCAGGAGGTGAGGCGGCGTGCCTTTGCAGCCAATGAGGTAGCGCCAGACTGGGAAGCGCTGGCGCAAGTGTATGGAATGTCTCATGGAGCGGTGAGAAAGGTGGCCGCCGATATGCGGCGGCGATTTGGTGTGCTTTTGCGTGAGGAGGTGCGCCAAGTGGTTTCCAATGATGATGAGGTAGATGATGAACTTCGTTATCTTGTGAGCTTGATCGCCAAAGCATGAGCCCAGCTAAAGCCAAAATCTGCCCGCTGTGCGCAAGTCCACTTGAGCACGATGGCATGTGCCTCGTTTGTTTATTGAACGAGGGTATTCACGCTGAGGGGGATGAACCGACGGCTCACCAGAGGCTGGTAAACTCGCTGCCATGTGAGTTTGCAGGTCATCGTTTAATCAGAGAGATCGCAAATGGAGGCATGGGTATCGTCTTCGAAGCCGAAGACCCAAAGCTAAAGCGCTGTGTCGCGCTTAAGGTGATCCGTGAGGTGCAATTTGCGCGCAGGGAGGATGCTGCGCGCTTCCGTGCCGAGATGAAGGCTATCGCCCGCTTAGTGCATCCGCACATTATCCCTGTGTATGAGAGTGGGGAGGTCGATGGTGTTCCCTATTTCACTATGCGTCTGGCGGAAGGTGGCTCCTTGGCGGAGCATCTGCAAAAGCATGGGGCCATGGAGCCGGGTGCCGCTGCAGCGATGATGGTCAGCATCGCACGAGCAGTGCAGCACGCACATGATCGAGGAGTGCTGCATCGCGATTTGAAACCGGCGAATATTTTGCTCGACTCTGCGGGATCGCCCTTGCTGGCAGATTTTGGGCTCGCCAAGCAGTTGGACGCTGAAGCACATCTGACCCGTAGCGGATCACAGCTCGGCACACTGCACTACATGAGCCCAGAGCAGGCATCTGGGGGGGCATTGGAGGTCACGACGGCCAGTGATGTCTGGGCGCTCGGCGTGCTGCTATGTCAGATGCTGACGAATAAGCTGCCTTTTGCTGGCAGCAGTGTGGTGGAGGTCATCCGCAGCATCACGGAAGATGAGCCTGACCTGGGCAGCCGTCCAAGCAAAGACGGTTTGGCAGGCCGTGCTACGGCCTCGGTCGTGTCGCGATTGCCAGCAGATCTCGCCACACTGATCCGTCGTTGCCTGGAAAAGCACCCGCAGAAGCGCCTGCGCAGTGCAGGCTTCTTGGCAGACGAGCTGGAGCGGTTCATGGCGGGTGAGGTGATCGAATCACGGCCAGTGACGGGCATTGATCTGATCTGGCGCAGGATGCTGAGACATAAGGTCGCCTCCGTGGCGCTAATCGTGGCGGTGTTTTCTCTCCTCATGGGCACGGTGGTCTCCATCCGCCAGGCGATGAAGGCCAGGGAGGCGCTGAAGGTGGCGCAGCAGCGGCAGCGGGAGGCGGACGCCATCTCGGAAATGACCATGAACACGCTCATGGGATTACGCACCCGATCTAGCCGTGGGCGTGTGGTGAACCGTGCCGAGGCCGTGGAGGCGCTGCTAGAGCGGGTGCGGCAGTTCAACGGTGACCCACTGCGCAAGGCACGCCTGCTCACGGATGTCGCCGCGATGACCTCCCAAGAGACGACGCTGCAATGCTACCGCGAGGCGGAAAGGCTGGCATCCTCCGCCTTATCAGAAGATGAGCCACGGCTGTGGCGCTTCCGGTTCCTCGCCGCCTCCCAGTGGTGCATCATTGATGAGGAGTCCGAGGAGGCGCTCGGCTCTCTCCGGGCGGTGCTGGAGTGGCAGAGGCAGCACCAGGGAGCTGAAAACATGGATACGATCATCACGCTCTTTGCCCTGGGCAAGGCGCTGAGCATCCATGGCCGCCCTGAGGAGGCCGTGCCGCTCCTGGAGGAGGCCTGCCGCTTGGCGGAAAAGAAGCAGTTCAAGCCCTTCAACCTGATGAACTACCGCTTCTACCACCTGATCGCGATGCACGGCTCCGGTCGGCGAGAGCAGGCGCTGAGTCTGGGGCGCAAGTATGTGGAGGAGGCTAAACAACGGCTCGGCACTGAGCATGTGCTCACAGGTGAAATCCTGGCTCTTCATGCCTCCCATAGTCAGGCTGGCGGACTGCTGGCTGAGGCGAAGGAATGCGGCACCGAGGCCCTGGACATCCTCTGGAAGACTGCAGGGCCGGAAAACATTGATGCGGTGGAGTGCCTCAGCCTCATGCTGGCCCTGCTGCGTCAGCAGGAGGGGCCCGTTGCTTGCCTGGCCCTGCAAAAAGAAGCGCTGCGCGTGGCGGACCAGTGGCATGGTCCCCTGCATTCGCTGACGGCGGCGCATGCTGCGGCCTGCGTGGACCTGCTGCGTGAGATAAACCGGGCGGATGAAGCCCGCACGTTTGCCGCCGCCTGGCTTGAAAGGATGCGCGACAGCTCCGGTGCCATACCGCCAGAGGCCAAGCCACTCATTGAGGCGA
>JAIWOJ010000168.1 GCA_020216965.1 Prosthecobacter sp. | reverse complement strand
CCTGCGAGCAGTCGAATCTGAAAAGCGGGTTCGTCGCCTGCACGGGCAACAAATACTGCAAATATGCGGCCAGCGACACGAAGGGCCATGCCATTGCGATGATGGACTACCTCGACAAGCGCGTGAAGCTTGATAAGCCCATCAACATCCACTTCACCGGCTGCCCGCATTCCTGCGCCCAGCATTTCATGGGAGACATCGGCCTGCTCGGCACCAAGGTGAAATCCGAAAGCGGGGAAGGCTATCACATCACTGTCGGCGGCGGCTTTGGTGAGAACCGCAATATCGGCCGCCAGATTTTCAGCGGCGTGGCCTTCGAAAGCCTCGGTGAGACGCTCGAAGCCATGCTCAAAGGCTATCTCAAAGGCCGCAGCGGGCCGGAGGAGAGCTTTCATGCCTTTTGCAATCAAAGAACCGTCGGCCAGCTTCAGGAGGCATTCTCAGCTGCATGACCTCGGTGCTGTCAGACTTCTCCGACCTGTCTGACCCGTCAGACCTGCTGCGGAAGGTGCTCAAAGAACAGCAAACCCTCCGCACACCCGTCGCCCTGTTCTCTGAGGAGTATGACAGACGCAGTGTCAGAGACCGCTTCACCCACCTGATCCCGCTTTCGAAGCCGAAGACTGGTGAGCAATATGCCTTTGAGGTCAATCTGGATGCTTGCACGGGCTGCAAAGCCTGCGTGGCGGCGTGTCATTCTCTGAACGGCCTTGATGATGATGAAGCGTGGCGTGATGTCGGGCTCATCACCGGTCTGCGGAAGCAGCAGCCATATCAACAAACCGTCACCACGGCATGCCATCACTGCAAGGACCCAGCCTGTTCGAATGGCTGTCCAGTGCTCGCTTATGATAAAGATCCCATCACCGGCATCGTGCGGCATCTCGACGATCAGTGCATCGGTTGCAGCTACTGCATTTTGAAGTGCCCGTATGACGTGCCGAAGTTCAACCTGAAGCGCGGCATCGTGCGGAAGTGCGACATGTGCAAGGGCCGTCTCGCAGAAGGTGAAGCTCCCGCCTGCGTGCAGGCCTGCCCGAACGAGGCGATCAAGATTCAGGTCGTGAAACTCAGCGAGGTGCCGGATCGGGGCCAGATCATCGCCGGAGCGTTTGATTCGAGCTACACGCGACCGACCACGACCTACGTCTCCACCAAACCCATCGCGGAGGCAAAACCTGCTGATGGCGGCCTGCTGCGACTCGACCATGCGCATCCGCCGCTCACATGGATGCTCGTGCTCACGCAGATGAGCGCGGGGACCTTTTTCGTCACCGCGTTGTCAGTGTTGACGGGCTTTGTGAGCCTTGATGCGACCCGATTGACCTCGTTGACGGCTTTCATTCTCGGCGTCGTTGGCATCGCATTGAGTGTTTTGCATCTGGGGCAGCCTTTGAAGGCTTGGCGGGCCTTTCTTGGGTGGCGCAAAAGCTGGCTCTCACGCGAAATCATCGCTTTCGGGCTGTTTGCGATGCTGGGCGCGCTGGCGGTCGTTTTTCCTTTGAAACTCACGCTCAGCCTCGCTGGGCTCGCGGGTGTTTTGGCAGTGTACACCTCGGTGATGGTCTATGTGGACACACGGCGGCCGTTTTGGTCGATGAAGCTCGTGAGCGGCAAATTTTTCGGAACGATGCTCTTGCTCGGCGTGGCCATCCCGGGTGTCGTTTGGGCCTGGATGGGGCATTCTGCAGCTCAAATTTTCATTCCGACGGCGCTCGTGCTGCGCTGGTGTGTTTCGCTGTTTGAGATGCGTGAGATCAAAATGGCCCGGCGGGATGAAACAAGCCCCTGGCACATGAGCGCCCGCGTTCTGACCGAAAAGCTTCCGCATCTGCTCCGGGCACGGAAGATCATGCTCGCCATGGTCGGCATCATCCTGCCGACGATCATTTTCATGCAGTTTTATGTTGCTGCAATCTTCACCCTGTCCGTCGCGATCACGTTGGGCAGCCAGTTGATCGAGCGACACTACTTTTTCACAGCGGCCTGCGGGCCCAAAATGCCCGGGAACTGATGATCACGCTTCCCGCCATGACCTTCCGCGAATGGAATGGCCCGCTCACGGCGGATCTTGTGCGTGAACCGGCGAGGTTTGGCTTGGGGCAGCTGCCGGCGCAGTTGACTCCTGACGCGACGACAAAGGCGGTGTGCGGCTTTTGCTCCACAGGCTGTGGTTTGAAGATTCATCTCAAGGATGGCGAGGCGGTCAATCTCACGCCTGATCCCGATTACCCGGTGAATCTGGGCATGGCCTGTCCGAAGGGCTGGGAGGCGCTGAGTGTGCTGAATGCGCCGGATCGGGCGAGGATGCCCATTCTGCATGGCAAAGAAGTCGATTGGGACACGGCGCTGCGCTATTTCTGCGACCAGATGCGACGCATCCTCGATCAGCACGGGCCCGAGGCGGCGGCGTTTTTGAGCACCGGCCAGATCATGTTTGAGGAGATGGCCTTCCTCGGCGCGCTGGCAAAGTTTGGCATGGGCATGATCCATGGCGATGGCAACACACGCCAGTGCATGGCCACCGCAGTGGCCGCCTACAAGGAGAGCTTTGGCTTTGACGCGCCACCCTTCACCTACGCGGACTTTGAGGAGAGCGATGTGCTCGTCTTCATAGGAGCGAATCCCTGCATCGCGCATCCGATCATGTGGCAGCGTGTTTTGAAGAACAAACGCAGCCCGGAGATCATTGTCGTCGATCCCCGCACCACGGAGACCGCGATGGCCGCCACGCAGCATTACGCGATCAAGCCGAAGAGCGATCTGACGCTGCTGTATGGTCTTGCGCATCTGCTCATTCGCGATGGTGGTGTGGACAGAACCTTCGTCGAAGCTCACACCAACGGCTTTGAGGCTTTCGAGAGCTTTGTGGCCGATTTTATGCCGGAGCGAGTCTGCGCAGAAACCGGACTGAGCACTGAGCAGTTAGAACACTTTGCCAAAACCATCCGCTTAGGCAAAGCAGTCTCGTTCTGGTGGACGATGGGCGTGAATCAAGGTCATCAGGCCACGCGCACGGCACAGGCGATCATCAATCTGGCGCTGATGACAGGAAACATCGGCAAACCGGGCACGGGGGCGAATTCGATCACCGGCCAGTGCAATGCGATGGGCTCGCGTTTGTTCTCGAACACGACGAATTTGCTCGGCGGGCATGATTTTCGGAACGCCGCGCATCGGGAGAAAATCGCGAAGGCCACAGGCTTCCTCATCGGGCGCATTCCGGATCAGCCCAGCCTGGCGTATGATCAAATCATACGTGCAGCTGATGAAGGCACGGTGAAAGCCATCTGGTTTGTCGCCACGAACCCGAGTCATTCGTGGATCGACCAGAACGAGATGAACCGCATCCTCGACAAGCTCGATTTTCTCGTCGTGCAGGACATGTATTGCAGCACCGAGACTGCGAAGCGTGCTCATCTCGTTCTTCCTGCTGCTGGTTGGGGTGAGAAAGAAGGCTGCTTCATCAATTCGGAGCGGCGCATCGGCTACTCACCGAAGGTGCGACGTGCTCCCGGTCAGGCGCTCGCTGATTTTCAAATCTTTCGCCTCATCGCGCACTACTGGGGCTGCGAGGAGATGTTTCGCGAATGGCAGACGCCGGAAGACGTGTTTCGCGTGCTGAAACGCTGCACGGAGGATCAGCCGTGCGACATCACGGGCATCAAGGGCTATGAGATGATTCGGAAGCTGGGGGGCGTGCAGTGGCCGTTTTCATTGCGGCTTGCGGATTGCGGCTTGCGGAATGGAGAACTCCGAAATTCGGAGCGCCGGTTGTTTGAGGACGGGAAGTTTTTCACGGAGGATCAGCGGGCGAGGTTTTGCTTTGATGAACCTGTGGCTCCACCAGAGCAGCGGAGTGAGGAGTTCCCGCTGATTTTAATGACGGGCCGTGGCACGAGTGCGCAATGGCACACGGAGACGCGGACGGGGAAGTCCGCGGTGCTTGCCAAGATGGCTCCGAGCGAGCTCATGCTGGATTTGAATCCTGAAGATGCAGCGATGCTGGGGGTGCAGGATGGGCAGCGGGTGCGCGTGATCTCGAAGCGGGCAGAATTGACGGCATTGACGCGATTGACGAGCTGCGTGAAACCCGGCGAGGTGTATCTGCCGATGCACGATGGGCGGGTGAACCAGCTCACGCATGCTTCGTTCGATCCGCTGAGCCGACAACCGAGTTACAAGCACTCGGCGGTGCGTTTGGAGTGTGTCGATGGCTCGGTCGTAGGGCAATAGAACCTGTGACTGCTTAGCTAAGAACGCTGCTTTGGGTGGTTCTGCAGGATGTAGTCTCGAAGGGTGAAGTAGATCGTCTGAGCGTGCTCCCAGCGTCGGATGATGGTATCTAGGAGGAATACCAGCAGCAGGATGATGATGATGGACGGCCATAGTTCGATATGGCGGGTGGCTTGCGTCTTGCCTAGCTGGGGCAAGGTGGGGTTGGTCAGCAGGCTGCCGCCCGTCATGCGCGTGGCTTCTACGAGTAACGACTCCCTCAGGGTTCCTAAGCTAGCCTCGGAGCTAGGCTGATGCACGAGGCCCGCAGAGACCATCTCTGCGCCACTCTGTGCGCGCACAAGGTAGATACCTGCTTTTTCGGGTCTGAAAGCCCCCTCATACAGGCCGGGGCCGGTCTGAGTAAGCAGCAATTTTTCCTGTGGGACAAGAGGTGCACCGAGTGCATCTGCTGCCACATAAAAGACCTCTGCCTGCACGCTGGCATCTTGGGTGCGTGTGCCGGCGTCTTCTTGGAGATCCACCTTGAGGCATGCTTCTCCTCCCTGCATGAAAACGGAGAGGTCCATGTGGCGGCCCTGTGGGGGGCGGGCAGTTTCTCTGAGCACCTGCGACCAAAATCGGCTGAAACTCGGCCAGCGGGCCAGCCATAAAGACGCCCAGCGGCTTTTTGCATCGCTGGTAAATGCGGTGACTTTTCCCAGACCATAGCGCCAGTGGGCTAGCAGCGGATCACCCAGATCCGTGACAAGGGGAATCTGGGCGGTGGTCTTGCGCAGAGTCTTCACATAACCAAGAAGCGCTGGGGAGTCCCAGGAATCAAAGCCGACGAGCATGGGGTGCGTTTCCACAAAGGAGGGCTGGAAGGGCTCTTCACGGATCATGCGTCCGGTGTGCATGAGGGTATCCTGAGTAAAGATGCGCGTGATTCCTGAGGCATCCAGGGTGCTGTAGGACTGCCCCCCGCCGGCATTGGCAATGGCTTGCAGTAGGGCGATGTGTGAGCCTTCGCCGATGGCCACGGTCGAAATGGTCATTCCCTCTGCACGGCATTGTGATGCCATGGCTTCATAACCGCTGCTCGCCGTCTGACCATCGGTAAGGATGATCATGTGTTTCACCTTGGCCTTGACCCGGAGGAGCGCTTGCCGGGCTTGCTCAAAGGCTGGGTGGAGATTGGTGCCACCCCCTGAGGCCAGCGCTGCAATCTGCCCGGTGACTGCGGCGCTAGAGGTCAGCCTGGTCATGGGGGCGACGACGTGGGCTTCACTGTCAAAGGCAAAGACCCCTAAAAAATCACTGCGTCCAAGGACCTCTGCGGTAGCGATGGCTGCACTCTTTGCCATCTCCAGCTTTTCTCCGGCCATGGAGCCGGATCGGTCGATCACCAAAGCCACTGCGGCACTCTGTTTTTCCTCTTCATCAGGGGCTTTTAGGCGCACGGGTAGGATTTCTTCGATGGGGGTGCGGTAGTAGCCGCCCACGCCAAAACTCTGTGGGCCGCCTAGCATCACAAGGCCACCGCCAAGCTTGTCCACATACTCACGGATGGCGTTCATGGCTGGCTCGCCAAG
>JAIWOJ010000167.1 GCA_020216965.1 Prosthecobacter sp. | reverse complement strand
AAGGGGGACGGCCCAGCCTTGGCGCGTGGGTAACCTATGGCTTGGGCGCGGAAAATCGGGACCTCCCCAGCTACGTCGTCCTGCTCTCTGGTCCGCCAGGCGGCGCGGGCACATCACTGTGGAGCACGGGCTTTCTGCCCAGCGTGCATCAGGGGGTGCAGTTTCGCAGTAGCGGAGAGCCGGTGCTCTTCCTCACTGACCCCAAAGAGCGCCGCCGAGCTGACACACGGCAGATCCTAGACGCCGTGCGCACAATGAATGAAGTGAACCTCGGCATCGTTGGTGACCCCGAAATCGCCACCCGCATCAGTCAGTATGAAATGGCCTATCGCATGCAGGCCAGCGTGCCAGAGCTGATGGATCTATCCCAAGAATCCCCTGCCACACTGGCCATGTATGGTGCCCAGCCGGGCCGGGCCTCCTTTGCCAACAACTGCCTGCTAGCCCGCCGCCTCGTCGAGCGCGGCGTGCGCATGGTGCAGCTCTTTGACTCCGATTGGGACCATCACGGGGGGCTCGACAAGCGCTTGCGTGCCAAAACGCGAGATGTGGACCAGCCCATGGCCGCCCTCATCCGCGATCTCAAACAGCGTGGACTGCTGGAAGAGACCCTTGTGGTCTGGGGCAGCGAGTTTGGCCGCACTCCGTTGCGCCAAGGCATCGATGGCAATGGAACCAAAACCAGCCCAGGCCGCGACCATCACAAGGATGCTTTTACCATGTGGCTGGCTGGCGGAGGGGTGCGTCCTGGCATCACCTACGGCCGCACAGATGATCTCGGCTTCAGCGTCGCAGATGGGGCTGTCCACACCCACGATTTGAATGCCACCCTGCTTCATCTCCTAGGGCTAGACCACGAACGCCTCACCTTCCGCTATCAAGGGCGTGACTACCGACTCACGGATGTGCATGGCGAGTTGGTGAGGCCCATTCTCGCCTGAAATGTTTCTGATGCGCTGCGGATTTCGATGAAACAGCCGTGCCTTTCGCGGCGTGAGATCAGATCATGCATTCCCTTCACCGCTTGCTGCCCGCTTTCGCCACCACTGTGCTTCTGGCCAGCCTCCTCATCTCTGGCATCTGTCAGGCACAAGAGGCAAAACCCGTCTATGAAATGCGCACCTATGTCGCCCTTGAGGGGCGTCTAGATGCCCTGCTCAAGCGCTTTCGTGAGCACACCTGCACCCTGTTTGAGAAACACGGGATGAAGAACATTGGCTACTGGGTGCCCTTAGACAAGGCCGACGGGGCAGATACCACCCTGATCTACATCCTCTCTCACGCCAGCCTGGAGAGTGCCAAAGCCAGTTGGAAAGCCTTCAGTGCAGACCCAGAATGGCAGGCAGCGCGCAAAGCCAGCGAAGCCGACGGCAAAATCCTAGCGCGTGCGCCAGAATCCGTCTTTCTGAGCACCACAGATTACTCCCCACCCGTGGTCGTCAAAAAGGCAGACAAAGACCGCGTGTTTGAGCTGCGCATTTACACCACCCCTGCGGGACGTCTCCCCGACCTGCACCGCCGCTTTCGAGACCACACCATGGCGCTATTTACCAAGCACGGCATGACCCACATCGGCTACTGGAGTCCCCTGCCCGGCCAGCCAGATGCAGACGTCAGGCTCACTTACATCCTAGCTCATGATAGCCGTGACGCCGGCCAAGCTGCATTCACCGCCTTCCGGGCAGACCCAGCCTGGATCACAGCCAAAGCTGAATCCGAAAAAAACGGATCGCTCACCATCTCTCCTGGCGGGGTCAAAAGCATCTATATGCGTGCCCTGGACTTTTCTCCCATCCAGTAAATCAGCCCAAAAAAGTCAAAGACAAAACACCCCTAGGAGAAATGCGAATCTGGCCGGAATGATGCTTGCCTGAATCCGGACTCTACCATAAAAAGACGGAAATTCGCATGTCCCAGCGCACACCACATTTAGCCCTATTTTTTGCCCCGATCCTACTCACCCTACCTCTTACCAGTTGCGGGAAAAAAGCCCAACTCGAGGTTGAGACCAAGCAGTATGAAAATGCTGCCAACGAGCAAAAGGCCATCATGGCATCCATTCAGGCTGAATCTAATGCGCTGGGCAACCTGGGGCATTACAACATGCCTCAGCAGTCTCATTTAGACCACCTTCGCAACCGCATCACCACCCTGGGAAACGAGACCAAAAGCCTAGAGGAGGAAAAGGCCAACGCCATGAAAGATTTGGAGGTCCTCCAAAAAGAACTCGACGCTTACCGCGCCCGTCACCTGCACTGATCTTTCCCCACTCTTTCCCGTTTCCCGATTATGGATGGAAAAATCATCGTCTATGGCTTTTGTCTTGCCCTTGTGATTGCAGGTTCTCTTTTCTGGCAATACACGATGGACATTGATGAGGCCCAAAAAGAAATGCTCCTGGCCAGACAGCAGGTGAACGCCGCCGAAGAAGGCGTCAAGCAGGCGCGCGCTTGGCTCAATGCCAGAAAAGAAGCTGCCGCCCTCATCGCCGCGGCGGCGGTCATCGAAAAAAAGAATGCGGATCTCAATGATGAGATCAAAAAACTCAGGGATAGGCGCAAAGAGATCGCCCGCATCTTCCAGACCACCCTGGAGCGCGTTCGTGAAGAAACCCAAGGCATGCAACTGCCTGAGCTCGTGCTCAAAACAGGTGCCACCTACCGCAACGTCAAAATCCAATCTGTCACAGAAGCGCTCACCGTCCTCCAGCACTCTGGCGGCGTCAGCAAAATCCCTACCCCAGAGTTGCCAGATCATCTTCAGGATCGGCTGCGCTACGGCTTCATTCCCGGTGCAGCAGGGAAAGTGCAGCCCTCCAATAAAGGAGCCATGCGCCCCCCACCCCAGCAGCCAGCCTCAGACTCTCTTCACAGCAGACTACTCAATCCTTCCGCAAAACTGAGCGCCTGAGCCGCTGAATTTGAAAGCCCCCGATGAACTCCAACATCACCGTTTATGGCTTCTGTCTTGTCCTAGTCATTGCTGGCACTGCCTTTTGGTCCTATACCATGCAGATCGACGAAGCTGAAACGGCACGCACCCATGCAAAGCAACAACTCGCCAGTGCAGAAGAGGGCGTAAAACTCGCTCGCGGATGGTATAGCGCCCGCAAAGAAGCTCTCGCCCTCATCACCGCAGGCAACATCATCGAAGAACAAAATGAACAGATCCGTGCGGAAGTGAACACACTTCTCAAAAGGCGTCAGGAACTCGCCAAAGCCTTCCTCTCCGCCATTGAGCGTGCCCGCGATGAAATGATCGGTAAGGAAATCCCCGAAATGGTCCTAGCTAGCGGGACCAAGCTCGAAAAAGCCCGCATCCAGAGCGTGGACCCAGACATGGCCGTCATCCTCCACTCTGGCGGGATATCCAAAGTTTCCACGGCCCTGCTCCCTGCCGTGCTGCTAGATCGCTTTCGCTTTGGCTACCTCCCAGAAGGTGTCGGCGACCCAACTTACAACGGAACTTCACCCACCCTAGCCTCCGCAGCCCCGGTGGTCGGCGGCACAACGGATCCTATGCCCGCCTCTACCCAAGCCAGTGATTCTCTCGTGCGGCTCGGCATGGATCAAAACGTCGCCCTCCCTGATAAAACCAAGAAAAAGACCATCATCCCCAAACGCGACCCGGCCCGCATCAAGGTTGATGGAGACCCAGCACTCTGGAAAAGCGTGCAGCGCACTTCCGTAGGCCGTGCCTACATACCCGGCCAGGGTTGGCTGCGGATCGGTCCGAATGGCCCCATCCCAGGTAGCGCTCGAAATTAAACTCGGCTGGCGCTACTGTAGCTGATGCGGCACTTCACATCTGCCGGAATATCGGGATCGAAAAAATCTGCTCTCAGAAAGAGTTCGACACTGGTGGAGGCGAGGGGAGTTGAACCCCTGTCCGAATGGCCATAAGCCGGAGCTTCTACATGCTTAGCAGGCACTTTGGTCTCGGTGAGGGGCTTCTGACTGCGGAATCCCTTTCACCCAGCGTCCTGTTGAATCTCGCCTTCGGCCCGGTCGCCCGGCCAGCCAGCCAGCCTGATGGTGGCGTCTGCGGAGGTATCAGGCATTCCTCAGGAGACGTCGCGGGGCTTAGGCCGCGAGAGCAAGCTCGTTGGAGTTTGCGTTTATGGGTTTGATCCGGTGATTAACGAGGCCAACGAATCATCCTCGGCATGCCACCCCGACCGCAGACTACCCGTCGAAACCAGTACGCCCCCGGTCAGTGTTGACAGCGGGTATGTAGCCCTAGCCAGGACTCCGGTCAAGGAAGGGCTTTGAGGGAAAGCGGAGGGATTCAGGCACCTGCCCTGAGGATGGCCTCGGCCACCCTCATGCCATCGGCGGCGGCGGAGATGATGCCGCCTGCGTACCCTGCGCCCTCACCGGCGGGATAAAAGTTGCGAATGCCCTCGCAGACGAGCGTGTCTGGATGCCGGGGGATGCGCACGGGGGAGGAGCTTCGCGTCTCCGCCGCGGTCAGCACGGCGTCTGCCAAGGCGTAGCCCGGAAGCTTCTTAGCGATCTGCGGCACGGCTAGGCGCAGGGTGGTGATGACGTATTCGGGCAGGATTTCCCGCAGGTCGGTCCAGACCACACCGGGCTCGTAGCTGGGCTTTACCTGGCCCTGGCTGGTGGAGGCGCGGCCTGCCAGCAGGTCGCCCAGGAGCTGGGCCGGGGCGTGGTAATTGCTGCCGCCAAGGCGGAAGGCGGCACGCTCGATCTTCCTTTGAAAATCGATGCCTGCCAGCGGGTGGTGCTCGCCATAGTCAGCGGGCCGGACATCGACCATGAAGCCGCTGTTGGCGTTTGCCTCTGCGCGGGCGTAGCTGCTCATGCCGTTGGTGACGACCATGCCCGCCTCTGAATTCGCGGCGACGACGAGGCCGCCGGGGCACATGCAGAAGCTGTAGGCCGCCCGCCCGGTGGGGCAGTGGGCCACGAACTTGTAGGGGGCGGAGCCCAGCCGCGCGTGGCCGGCCCATCTGCCGTAGAGCATCTTATCGATCAGACGCTGCGGATGCTCGATGCGGACGCCGATGGAGAAAGGCTTGGCCTCAAAGGGCACGCCCCTGGCGTGGAGCGCGTGGAAGGTATCGCGGCTGCTGTGGCCGACGGCGAAAATGACGGGCGCGCCCTCGATGACGGAGCCGTCGGCCAGCACCACGGCGCGCATGGCTCCTTTTTCCAGCACCACGTCGGTGACGCGGGCGCTGAAACGCACCTCACCGCCCAGGGCGATGATCTCCTCCCGCAGATGCCGCACCACTTTGATCAGGCGGTCCGTGCCAATGTGTGGCCGGGCCTTGATCAGGATGTCCTCCGGCGCGCCTGCGGCCACCATTTCCCGCAGCAGCCAGGGGATGCGGTGCTCGCGGTCGCGGATCTGGGTGTAAAGCTTGCCATCCGAAAACGTGCCCGCGCCGCCCTCGCCGAACTGGACGTTGGACTCGGGGTTGAACTCCCAGCCGCGCCGCCAGAAGCCGGTGACATCGCGCGCGCGGTCGCCCGCCGCCTTGCCGCGCTCCAGCAGGATGGGTCTGCGCCCGGCCCGTGCCAGCAGCAGGCCCGCGAAGAGACCGCATGGGCCGGTGCCGACGATGACCGGACGGCCCGATGCCTCATGCACCGGCCTGGGCTGAAACTCGCGGTACGTCTCATCTGGCGCGGGGATGACCTGGGTGTCCCCCTTCAGCCGCGCCAGCACGGCAGGTTCATCCTCGACCTCCACCAGCAGAGTAAAACTGAAGGCCACATGCTGCCGCCGCGCATCAATGGCGCGCTGTTTGATGGAAAAGCCGCGAAGCTGGCGGTCGGCGATGCCGAGCCTCT
>JAIWOJ010000166.1 GCA_020216965.1 Prosthecobacter sp. | reverse complement strand
CCATGACCTCACGCCGTCACCTTCTCTCTACCATCACCGCAGCCCTGGGCGGCACCGCTTTTGCTGCCAGCGGCAAACCCAAGACCCTGGTCCTGCAATCCGCCTGGGACACGATCAACATCGGTGACATCGGCCACACACCAGGCACGCTGCGCGTGCTAGAGCAGCATCTGCCGGAGGTGAAGGTGATCGTCTGGGCCATGAAGGTGGATGAACGCATCCTCGCCATGCTCCAGGCCCGCTTCCCCAAGGTGCAGTTTCTCCAAGGCAAGCTCGATGGCAAAGTGGACCGAGACCTCCTGCTGCAGCAGGCCATCCGAAGCTCCAGCCTCTTCATGCGCAACTCTGGCATGGGTCAGGATCTCAGTTACATGAAGTTCTGCCGCCAGCACGGCATCCCCTACGGGCTGTTTGGTCAATCCTTCTTCCCCACCATGGTGCAGGGCCAGGGCGCGGAGGAGCGCATCGCTCTGCTGAACGCGGCCTCGTTCCTTTACACACGGGAGACCAAGACGCTCAGCATCCTAAAAAGCGCTGGCGTCAAGACGCCCGTGCTGGAGTTCGGCCCAGATGGCTGTTTCGGCATCGATGTGCGTGATGAAGAGCGCGGCCTAGCCACGATGAAAAAGCTTGGTTTGGAGGAGAAAAAATTCATCACCGTCATGATCCGCACCAACACGCCAAAATACCCTGGCGTGGATGATCCACGGCCCGAAAAACTCAACCCGCTGCATCCCACACCGCAGCAGATCGCCGACGATGAACGCCGCGCGGCGAAGTTCCGTGAGCTAGTCACCCTCTGGGTGAAAAAGACCGGCCACAAAGTGCTCATCGCCCCAGAGACCCTCAAAGAAATGGGCCACAACAAGCGCCTCATCCACGATCCGCTGCCCCCAGAGATCCAGAAGCACGTCGTGAATCTCGAATCCTTCTGGAACGCGGACGAAGCGGCTTCCATCTTTGCGCGGGCACACACCGTCGTCTGCCATGAGCCACATTCCCCCATCATCGCCCTGGCCAATGGCACCCCGATCATCCACACCTACTCTGAATTTCACTCACCCAAATGCTGGATGTTTAAGGACATCGGCCTGCCCGAGTGGCTGCTCGAGATGGACGAGACCCCTGTCGAAAAAATCGCCGAGACGCTTTTTGCCATCGATGCCGACTACGCCGGAGCCCAGGCCAAGGTGAAGAAAGCCATGGCCTATGTGCATGAATGCTTTGCAGGCTCCATGAAGCGGGTGAATGCGCTGATGTGACTTGGCCTCCAATTTAGCCCCCAGCGGCGCGCATGGCTGCCAGCAGCGCCTCCACACAAGCACGCGCAAAGGCAGGATCATTGATCTCCACCGGCAGCTCCTGCACCTGAATCTCGGGGCGCAGCCCCTGTTTCAGAGCACTGAAGAGGGCAGCATCTGCGGCGGGATCGTGAAAGGGTTTCCCCTCTGCACTGATCACGCTGATAGCCTGGGTGGGGATGAGCACGGAGACTGGGGCCGTGTAATGATTGATCTTGTCTGCCAAGATCGCTCCCAGGCGCGTGCATTCCTCAGGCGTGGTGCGCATCAGCGTCACCTGAGCATTGTGCTGGTAAAAGGTGCGCCCGGCATACCTCGCGGGCACCGTCGATGGCTCACCAAAATTCACCATATCCAGGCATCCCGGCGCAATGACCGCAGGCACACCTGCCCTGGCAGCCGCTTCCAGCCTCTGCGGCCCAGCACTGAGCACACCGCCACACAGCTCGTCCGCCCACTCCGTGGTGGTGATGTCTAGCACCCCAGCCACGAGGCCGCTCTCGATCAGGGCCTCCATCGCTCTACCGCCAGCCCCCGTGGCAGCAAATACAAGCACCTCGTAGCCCGCCTCCTCCAGCAAGCGGCGTGCCTCCGTCACACAGGCCGTCGTATTGCCAAACATGCTCGCGACGATCAGCGGCTTGTCCTCTGCCGGAGCTGCCCGCCGGGCCTCCGCCGCCTGCACCATCCCACAGATGGCACCGGCAGCGTTTTCAAAGATCACCCGCGTCAGCCGATTGATGCCCGCCACATCGGCGATGGCAGGCATCATCACGATGTCCTTGGTGCCCACATAGGGGGCGGTGTTGCCACAGGCCAGGGTGCTCACCATCAGCTTTGGGAAACCAATTGGCAGCGCACGCATGGCGGCTGTGCAGATGGCCGTGCCACCGCCACCGCCCAGGGAGATGACCCCCTGCACGCGCCCAGCCGCTACGAGCCCGGCCAGGATTTTTTCTGCCCCGCGCTCCATCAGCGTCACACACTCCCCACGGTCCTGCCGCGCCAGCACGGCTTGCCAATCCTCCGCGCCGGCGGCAGCGACCTCATGACTGGGGATATCTGGCCGCAGGGTAGGTTCAGCCAGACTGCCTGCGTTGATGAGCAGAGTCTCAAACCCGCGTGCACGGATCTGATCGGCGATGAAACCGTGCTCGGCTCCCTTGGTGTCAAACGTGCCTAGGATGGCGATGGTGGGCATGGCTGGGCTGGCTTGGGTAGGTTGGCCTTTCATAAAGCAACCCTAGGCCAAGCTCTATCCGCAAATCTCAACCTGAATGCCCCTTTTCCAGAAATGAGCACCCTGGATGGGCTGCCCGTGGCTAGCCCCTGATCGTCTAGGCGTTTTTGGCTCCTCTTCAGGCTGGTGATCCTTGCCTTGCATTTCCAGACCGATTTCGCTTTTCTGGCTGTTATGCACCTCCGCGCGCTTCTCACACTCACTTTCCTCACGACCCTTTTCCCGGCTCTACTGCCCGCCCAGCAGCAGGGTGCCCAGCCGCCCAACATCATCCTCATGCTCATCGATGACATGGGCTGGACGGACCTCGCGTGCTACGGCAGCAAATATTACGAGACACCGCACATCGACCGCCTGGCTCAGGAGGGGATGAAGTTCACCCAGGCCTATTCCGCCTGCACCGTCTGCTCCCCCACCCGCGCGGCCGTGCTGACGGGCAAGTCACCCGCCCGCCTGCATATCACCGACTGGATCGCTGGTTATAACCTGCACAAAGCGCGCCTGAAAATCCCGGACTGGACGAAGCAACTGCCGCTTGAGGAGGTGACCCTTGCCGAGCGCCTGAAGCCTCTGGGCTACCGCAGCGCCAGCATCGGCAAATGGCACCTGGGAGAAGCTGCCTATTACCCTGAAAAACAGGGCTTTGACGTGAACATCGGCGGCACCTCCGGCGGCTCTCCTCCTAGCTATTTCTCCCCTTATGGCATCGAAACGCTAAAGGATGGCCCAAAGGGAGAATTCCTCACGGACCGGCTCACTGACGAGGCGCTGGGCTTCATCCGCAGCAGCGACGGCCCTTTTTTCATCTACCTGCCGCACTACGCGGTGCACACCCCCATCATGGGCAAGCCAGAGGTCATCGAGAAGTATCAAAAAAAGCGCGCCAGCGGCGGCCACAGCAATCCCACCTACGCGGCCCTCGTGGAGAGCGTGGACGATAGCGTCGGCAAACTCAGAGCTGAGCTAGAAAAGCGCGGCCAGTGGGAAAATACGCTCTTCATCTTCACCAGTGACAATGGCGGCCTGTCCGGCACGGTAGGCGCGAACGGCTGGCGGCGCGGCCCTACGGACAATAGCCCCGCCCGCCTGGGCAAAGGCAGCGCTCATGAGGGGGGCGTGCGCGTCCCGCTCATCGTCACCTGGCCCGCGAAAATCAAGCCCGGCACAGAGTGCGATACCCCCGTCATCAGCTACGACCTCGCCCCCACCGTCATGGAGGCCGTGGGCGTCCAGGCCGCTCAGGGGGAGGCCCTGGATGGCACCTCCCTCATGCCCCTGTTGCTAGACACCTCTCACCTAGCGCGGGAAGCCATCTACTGGCACTACCCCCACTATCACCCTGGAAGCGCCACCCCTTACAGCGCGATTCGTGAGGGAGATTGGAAACTCATCCAATTCCATGAAACCGGGCGCGTGGAACTCTACAACCTCCGCCGTGACCCTGGCGAAGCTCTCGACGTGGCTGATGTGGAAGGTGATGTGACCGTGCGCCTCATGGAAAAACTCATCGACTGGAAAAAGCAGGTCGGCGCTCAGGAGGCAGATTTGAACGATGCCTACGACCCCGAAGCCGTCTGGGAAAACGCCAACGCCCGCAAAGGCAAGAAGGGAGCTGGCAAGGCAGAATGAAATCCGTCATTGCCGTCCATCCCGGTCACCTTGAGGTGTTGGACACCCCCACCCCAAAACCTGGCCCCTACCAAGCTCTGGTGCGCACGGAATGCGCCTGCCTCTGCAACCGCACCGACAGCGAGCTGCTGCACGGCACCTTTCCTGGCATGGAGGACAAGTTCCCCTTCGCCCTCGGCCATGAGAGCGTCGGCATCGTCGTCGAAATCGGAGAAAAAGTGCGCCATTTCCAGGTGGGCGACCGCGCCGTGGGCGGGCTGAATTTTGACCTACAGATGGAAGGTGTGGACAGTGGCTGGGGCGGTTTTGGCGAATACACCCTGGCCAATGACCACGCCGCCATGGTGGAGGATGGGGTAGCCGATGAAGCCCATGGCTGGGTAGAGGTGTATGAGATTCAGACCCGCGTGGATGCAGACATCCCAGCGCAAGAGGCCGTGCTGCTCTGCACCTGGCGCGAGGTGCTCGGTGCCTTTCGCGACTTTCACCTCCAGCCCGGTGATGCCGTGCTGATCCATGGTGCAGGCCCAGTCGGCCTTAGCTTTGTGCGCCTAGGCAGGCTATTCGGCCTAGGCTGGATCGGCATCGTGGACCGGCATGAGGAAAAGCGCGCCCGTGCGCTCCGCTTCGGCGCGGACGCGGCCTTCCTCCCCGGCCACGAAAACCCACCGCAAAAGCTAGATGCTGTGATCGACGCCGTCGGCAGCGCCGGGCTGGTGCAGAAAAGCCTACCCCTCCTGCGCCGTGGCGGCTCTCACTGCATCTACGGCGTGCTCACCCAGCCCGTCCTCCACATCGACAAATCGAAGGCCGACTTCAATTTCAACCTCCTCGTCCATCAATGGCCCACCCGCCGTTTTGAGCGCGAAAGCCAGGCCCAGCTCTGCCAGTGGATCCGCACAGGCAAGCTCACCTCCGCCGACTTCATCACCCACCGCTTCCCCCTCGACAAAATCCAGCAAGCCTTTGATGAAGTGGCCCGCCGCCAAGTCATCAAGGCGTTGATTGAATATCCCTGATCCCCCCCGGCCCGAACAATCCAGATACCGCCATTCCATGGGGCAGGTATGCCCTGGGCGGGAAAGCTACTTCAGCCAAGTGTATGCCATAAATTGGATTGGGAAACAGGGCTGAAAATGGCAATGTCCGCACCATGACAGCGATACTTGACAAGGCAGGCCGAGTGGTTCTTCCCAAAAAGATCCGGGAAAAGCTGCAGCTCAAAACAGGCGCTACCTTCAAGATCGGAATCGTGGGCGACAAGATAGAGCTAGAACAGAAAATGCCGAAAGCACAGATCGTGCGGAACGCCCGTGGTCGTCGGGTCGTGATAGGCTGGGAAGGGTTTGATGCCGTCAAGGCAGTCCAGGAGATTCGTGAGGAACGCATGGAGAACATCTCCCCCTCCAAGCGCCAATAATCTCCTTCATTGATACCTCAGTACTTATCGCGGCCATGGTCGAAACGGAACCTTACCATCGGCCGTGTGATATGCTTATGGACGCAGGGAACCTAGGCATGTTTGCGCACGGCCTAGCCGAAACTTTCAGTGTTCTGACCAGTGGTCGGCGAGGACTGCAAATGACAGCAAATACTGCCTCTGAACTTCTTGAACAGGACTATCTCCCACTGCTCAGCGTGACTACACTCACCCCCACGGAGATGC
>JAIWOJ010000165.1 GCA_020216965.1 Prosthecobacter sp. | reverse complement strand
TGCAGGCGTCAGGGGCGGATGAGGGGACGGTCTGGCTGGCGGATGCGGGTGGTGAGTTTTTGATGCCGGTCTGGAACAATGGACCGGATGCGGAGCGCTTCGTGGGCCGCTTCCAGTTGCCAGCGGCGGAGGGCATCACCGGCTGGGTTTTTACCGGCGGCATGGCCACCTGCGAGACCGAGGTGTGCTTTCATCAGAAACAACACCGGGAACTGGACCGCCGCCTGGGCGTGCTGACGTGGGCCATGCTCGCGGTGCCGCTGCGGGCTGCGGGTGAAACGCGCGGCGTCATCACGGCGGTGCGGCTGATCCGATTGGCGGATCTTCCAGGCCTATCCATCGTGCCGCGATCCAGCGCCGATTTTCCTGAAGGGTTCAAGCCGCCGCCCTCTTTCAGTGTGAGCGATCTTGCTGCGATGGAATCCACCGCGCAGGTGCTTGGGCGGTTGCTGGACCACCGGGTGCATTGCTGGACGCTCGGCATCGAAGAATAGTCCCTCAGCCCTCTGCATGGACATGTCGATTGAGCTTTTCACTTCAGCGGATCTGCGAGCTGCCAGGGAGGCGCTGAAAAACAGCACCGGCCAGGGCGTGCGAATCGCCATCTTGGATTCTGGGGTCAATACGGAACATCCGGCCTTGAGTGGGCTCCAGCTTTCCGATGATGTGATGTTTGCACCCGATGGGCCTTTTCTGAAAACACTGCCTGGGCAGGGGGATGCCATCGGGCACGGAACGGCGATTGCTTGGATCATTCACCACATCGCGCCAGCGGCAGAGCTGGGGAGTTTTCGGGTGCTCGATGGCGGTCTGCGCTCGCGTTCCACGGTGGTGTGGGAGGCGGCCCGCCTGGCCATCCGGCGCGGTTATCACATCCTCAACTGCAGCTTTGGCTGCCCTGGTGAGGCACGGCTTGTTATGCCTTTCAAAGAATGGACGGATGAAGCCTATCTCGCGCATGTCCATGTCGTCGCGGCCTGCAACAACGATGATGCCAATTTTCGTGAATGGCCGGGCTGGTTCCCCACGGTCATCACGGTGAATCTGGCGTCCATGACGGACGATGCATGGCTGCACCGGCCCACGGGGATGGTCGAATTTGCGGCCCATGGGCATGATGTGGAGCTACCGTGGCTGGAGGGCTGGAAGCGGGTGACCGGCAGCAGCTTTGCCGCGCCGAGGGTGACAGCAGCGCTAGCGAAACTGCTCAGCTTGCGCCCGAAAATGAGCGTGGAAGAAGCCAAGGAGCTGCTGCGCCGACTGGCCGCTGAGCCAGGCACATGAGCTGAATCAGGCGGCCCGTGTGCGAATGGCGCGCGCGAGATAGCTTAGCCACTCAGGATGCTCTTTGAGCGTGGCTGCCAGGGCGGCGCGTTCGGCTGGGGCGGCTTTCCCTGAGGCGAAGGCATCCAGACGCGCGGCCAGTTCAGCCGGTGGATCACCGGCGTCATGGCCTTCGATCTCCGGTGCCATGCGGCGGAGAAACTGGGTGAGGATGGCGAGGTCGTGTTCGGTGTTCATGATCGTTTCAGCAGGGGGTTCACCAGGCAGATGCGTGTCAGCGTGGAAACTTGCGCAGATCGGTGCCTTTTTTTAATAGCTCGGTCCCAAGATGGCCTCGGCACCATCGCCACATGCCTCCAGCAAATCCTGCCAGGTGATCTGGAGCGTTGGTTCCCGCTCGGCTAGGTAGGCCAGGGTTTGATCGCGAATGGACTCAAGCGCCTCCTGTTTTTTTCGGGAGATGGTGCCCTCATGGCAGCCGCCCCAGACGGCGCAGAGATCGCGCTGCTTGATGTCTTGTAGGAGAGACAGCCGCATGATGAGCAGAGCCTCGGCATCCACTTGGGCCAGTGCATGGAGCAGAGCGTCACGCAGCAGCTCCGCCAGAGGTGTCTCTTGAGGGGCCACTGCCTCCGCCTCGGTTAGGCGATCCAAGATGCCGGTTCCGCCCTCTGCCTCCTCGTCGGCTTGATGCAGGCTGCTAGCCGGGATCATGCGGCGATGCTTGCGCAGATATTCCAGCCACACGTTGGATGCCATGGTGCGGACAAAGCCCTGCAAAGGGCCGCTGCCTGTGTAAGCGGCCAGTTTTTTCCCGGCCCAAAGTTTCTCCATCACCAGACCCAGCACTTCATCGGCATCTGCCTCCGTGGCCCCCTGGCGCAGCAGGCGGCTCACGATGGCGGGTTTGAGCTCCGCATCAAAACGTGCCCAAGCCTGTGCATCGCCGTCCAGCAGGTCCTGGGCAAACTCAAAGTCGGCATGGTGAAATGAGGGCTCAGAGGCTGTCGCGGATGAAGGTGTCATGCGGCTGGAGAGAGGGGGGGGAAACTTTTTTCAACTTTCTGCGCAAGTCCGGCGGGCGACCCGCATCCACCCAACATGAAGGCACTCCATCAGACCTTCACAACTCAAATTCAAACTCAATCCAAACGACTATGAAAACGACACTCCTCCACATCGCTCAATCCGCTCAACGCTTCGGAAGCAGCATCCTCGCCCTGGCCCTCCTGGCGGTCTCTGTCCCAGGTGCTGCCAAGGCTCAGGCGCCTGACTTTTCCCCTGCTGCCCGCGCCACACGCCCCACGCTGGTCGTGCTGATCCATGGCGGCACGGCCCGTCCAGAAGCCTCGCCGATGCCCTTTGAACCCAGCGGCACCGACAAGCGCCCCGGCACCACCGGTTACTCCCGCTTTTACTTTGACTTCCCCTTTGTCTCCCGGCTGCTGGGAAACAGCAGCCAACTCTTCACGCTGCCCGGCGGTGCTGTTGGCAGCTTGACGCAGAGCACTTGGAAGGTGCGCTTTGAGAATAACAACATCGCTCACCAGTTTGCCTTCGCGCAAAATCCACAGCCGCTGCAAGGCCGGTTTGGTGGCAATGCCGTCGGTTTGGTCCGCTCCAATGGTTCCCAGGCTCTGGGACTTCAGGCCAAGGAAGTGCTCGATGAGATCCGCGCTCTCTACGACCGCTTCCAAACCTTTTCAGGTCGCCGCCCCTATGTGGTGCTGGTGGGGCACAGCAAAGGCGGTCTGATTGCCCGCTACCTGATGAGCATCCCCAACGGCACCGTCGCTGGATACACGCTCACGCCAGCCGACCGCGCCTTTCTCATCTTCCTGCGGGATCAAACCAAATTCTGCGTGACGATTGGCTCTCCCCACACAGGCAGCCCACTGGCGGACTATGCGGATGACTTCCGTTCCCAAACGGTGGCTTCTCTGGAGAACCTTGTGAATGGCGTGTGGAACGCAGCCCGTGCCGCAGCCTCCGTGGTTAGAATCAACCTGCCCGTTGCCGCTCCCATCGATGTGAAGGCGGGTGCTCGTGATCTCCTGGGCTCTGAACACGATCTTGGACATCTCACCACGCAGTTCTGGAACACGATGAACAACGGCCCCCTGCATCCCTCACGCATGGTGCGCAGCAACAATGCCGGACGGGTTCCCTTTTATCTCTACGGGGGTCGCTCTCCTGGCGATGTTTTCTACAGCCTGCAGCGCTTTGATGGTCAGGGCGGCCCTGCCGCTGAGGTGGTGCTCAATAGAAACCATCCTGAGCACGTCGGCGTGATGATGACCACCGCTTTGATCGGCCTGGATTACAGCCTGCACAATGTCGTCAATGGGGACTGGGGCCGCATTCGTAGCCTTGGCGCTGGCAAAAACCTGGACATGGTGCGCCGCGCCTTCCCAATCTGGGGCCTGCCTGCCAACCGCATGTCGAACCCTGGTGAACGCCTGTTTTTGATCGGCAAAGAAGGTACTCCCACCTACTTCCTGCGCAATCAAGCGGACCGTGAAACCGATTCCGATGGCATGGTGAGCATGGATTCAGCCCTGGCGATTGGCTTGTTCACCGGCCCCACAGTCATTGAAAGTCGCCAGGCGCAGGGTCTGCCCGTCGCTTCCACCCTTGCAGAACCCTGGGAGCGCAATGTCAACACGGCACCTGCCGGACAGCCTTTCCAGGGCGGTGCCTGGTATCGCCGCTACACAGGCGCGTGGAACTTCCAAAACCACTCCACCCTCGTGAAGCGCCCTGAGCTGGGTGTGGAACTCAACCAACTGCTCCTTCGCGCAGGCCCCTTTGCCCGCACCACGGCTGACGTGAGTGCCTGGTAAGAAAGCCCATCCACCCTCCCATCCAGGCAAGGCCCGCCGGCATCCGGCGGGCCTTTTCCATTCACGGCGGCAGCTCCTCGTTGGCAGGGGAGCTGCGTTGGCAAAATCGTTCCAGCGCGAAGGCAGCGTGACATTTCAGCGTGGGAGTTACAAAATAGGCACGAAATTCGCATTCACGCGATGCGAACAAGCTCACACCTCTGTGCCCTCCTGACATGAACTCTGAATCCATTCCACCTCCTGCCGCTGAAACCTCGCTCTGGAAAGGCCACACCTCCCAGTGGGTGCATTTTTGGTTTTACTTTTTCTGCGTCATCTTGGCGGGCGGCATTGGCTTTGCGGCCACGGTCACAGCACCGGTGACAGCGGGCCTTTCCTTTTTGGGGCTTCTGGTGCCTCTGCTGATGTGGGTGATCCGCTGGTGGGTCACGAAATGCACGTCCTATGAGCTGACCACCCAGCGCCTGAAAAAGGCCAGCGGCATCCTCAACCGCAAGCTGGATGAGTTGGAGCTTTTCCGCGTGAAGGACTATGCGATGGACCAGCCTCTTTTTCTGCGCTTGCTGGGCCTGGGGAACCTGACGCTCATCACCAGTGATGCCACCACGCCGCAGGTCTTTATCAAGGCCATCCCTGAAGTGGAGAAGGTGCGCGAGATGCTGCGCGCTGCGGTGCAGACAGAGCGCGACCGCAAGCGCGTCCGCGAGATGGATGTGGACCACAACGACGGCGGGCGCGCGATCTGAGGATGCCTGTCTGGCGGCTTTTTTCAGAGAGAGCGGGGATTTCCGCCTGTTCTATTCAGGCTCACCATCCCTGAACCATGAAGACCTGCTCATTGCCGTTTTTGCTGTGCCTTTTCATCTGCTCCCTTGCGGTGCCTAGCAGCGCTGCGGACAAGGTGCCGAAGGAAATGCGCCCAAAGCTGCTCAGGGAGGGCAAAGTGATCCTGGAGGACAAATTTGACGGGCCAGAGCTATCCCCAGAATGGAAGGTGCCCAAGGGGGAGTTTGCTGGCACGTCCAGCATTGAGGACGGGGTAATGGTGATCGATTCCGGCACCGGCAAGCAGGGTGCCCTGCGGCGCATGTTCGCCACGCCGCTGAAGGACGCCAGCGTGCAACTGCTGATGAAACCGAGCGCAGTGAACTGGATGGGCGTCCGTTTCCTGAGCGGTGATGAGGAGGCAGACCGCCACTGGAAGGTTGGCACCTTCATCTTTGCCGCCGGGGCCGTGCGGGTGCTGGAGCCTGAGGACGAGGGCAAGGGACGCGGCAACCGGGTGGTGAAAGGCGCGAAGTTCGACCTGGGAGCCGATGACTGGTGGCGCGTCTGCGTGGAATACCGGGGGAAGAAAATGCTCGTGCGCGTCAACGGGAAGGAAGTCATGGAGGTGGAGCACCCCGGTGCGGCGGATGAGAAAGTGGGCTTGCTGGTGAATCTGTATGGCGGCCGCGGGCGGGTGGATGAGGTGGTGGTCATGGCCTCCGGCGGCTGAGCGGAGGCGCTCCTTGCATTCCTCGGGGGATCCTCCATCCTCCGCGCCCATGTCCGCCCCCCCCGACACGCGCGAGATCATCCTGGAAGCCCGTGAACTCACTCGTGAGTTCGATGGGGTCAGAGCACTGGACCGGTTTTCTTTCCAGCTCCATCGTGGCGAGGTGCTGGGGCTCTTGGGTGCCAATGGTGCGGGTAAAACGACAGCCATGAACTGCCTGCTGGGGCTGACCCTGCCCACGGGCGGAGAACTCT
>JAIWOJ010000164.1 GCA_020216965.1 Prosthecobacter sp. | reverse complement strand
ATCGGTGCCTTGGGCAGGGCAGGGTGGGGCGCTTATGAAACGTTTGATCCGCGCCGGGCTTATTCTCGGCATTCTATGCATTCTACTTCTCGCCGCTGGGGCAGGGCTGTCTTGGTGGATTCTCAGGAAATTGGGCACCGACACCTGGGTAGAGCAGATTGAGCGAGCCTTGCCTTGTCGGGTCGAGATTGCCGACGCCAAGTTGGGGCTCTTTTCCTCGCCAGCACGGCTCACGCTGAAAGGGCTCAAGCTCGCACCACGGGATGCTGAATGCACCAAGCCTGTGGCCCAAAGGGTGCCGCTGCCAGAGGGCGCGGCCCCCATCCATGTGCCAGAGGTCGTGCTAGAGGCGCGGCTGGAGGATTTGCTGAATCGCAGGCTGAATGTGGAAAAGTTGCGCCTCATCTCCCCCCAGGTCAGTGAGGCCATTGACGCGCAGGGGCGCAGTACGCTGGAGCCGCTTTTCCGGCAGCCAACTCAGGCGGATGTCGCAGCAGCTCCTCCTGCTCCCCAACCTGCCGCGGCTAGTGCTGAGTCCGCTCCGTCCAGCGGCAGCTTTTCTTTTTCCATGAAGTCTGCGAGCATCGAAGGGGGAAGCCTTAGGATTGAAAACGCTGGCAACACCGTCCAGGTGACCGGACTTGATTTTGAACTCTCAGGCATCGACCTCGATCCTGCGAACCTGGCAGCCCACAATAAGGTGACGGCCAAGCTAGCTGCCGCAGCCGTGGTGACTGGCCAGGCACGCATCGGCGGGGCAAAACGCGAAGCTAGGCTGGCGGATGTGCGCCTGAGTGGCATCGGCCAGATTGCGCCTTTGGATCCTGCCAGCGGGCGCTGGAGGCCGTCCACGGTGATGAAGCTCACGTTGGAGCCGGGTTCCGTCCTCGCAGGGCACATGACGATGGGGGATGCGGCAGGCAAGGAGATGCGTAAGCTGCTGGAATATGGCATCGACCTAGCCCCTGTGCGCGTGGGGGGGCCGCTTCAGGAGGCGGCGGTGGTCGAGGGTAGCTTTCAAGCGAACCGTTTTTCGCTGCTGAGCGATGCGCGTTTTGTCTTTCCAGAGTATGAAGTGGCTCTGAAGAGGGGATCCTACCTCAACGCGGCTGCGGATACCCATGAGGTGGAATTGCGGCTCTCCTGCGGCCCGGATCTCCAGGGAAGACTCCAGCAGGGCTTGGTGAAGGCGAAGCTGGGGGATTCCATTACCCGCGGGCTGATGAAAGCGCTAGCGGATGAGCGCGGGCGGATGACCTTTGACATTGAATCTGAAGGCTCCCTTTCTGATCCGCAGATCAAGCCGAAGGTGGACAGAATCCTAAAAAACCTCGTGAGGGGCGAGGGGTTGGGAGACCTTCTCCAGGGGCTATTGAAAAAGCTATAAATCCAAGTGCCCAGGGGCAGCCACGATGCCATCTTGTATGGGCGAGTAACCGACTCCGGGATCAAGGGATGTCGTTGGCATGGCTGATTCGGCAGCCTGCCTCACGAAGAAGGGAGAGCAAACCCTGCGGGCCACTGAGGTGACCTGCGCCGACGAGCACCATGACCCGCTCTCCATTTTTTAGGGCTTCGAGCAGAGGCGGAAGCCAGGCGCGATTGCGCTGATGAATGAAGATTTCTAAAAGTTCGGGGTGCTTCTCGGCCTCTCGGTGGATGAGGCTATGGAGGCTATCTAGATCTCCCTCTTTCCACGCTGCCACCATGCTTTCGTATTCTGCGGCCATGGTGCGGACTTCTTCCAAGGTTTGTTCTAGCATCAGGGTTTGTTGCTCTGGGGAGAGCTGGGAGAAGAGATTGAGCTGAAAATCCACGGTTTCTAGCCCATGGCCTGGCTTCCGATCTGATTTCGCGCGTTCTTCGTAGTGCTGGTCGGCACCGATGCTGTTGCTGGCACCGAGTCTTTGAAATTCATCACTGGTGATGAGCAGAGAGACCAGCCAGGGGCGCATGGGCTGAAACGTCGATGTGCTCTTCCCCCGCGATTTTGCCCAAGCTGTCAGCTTGGCCCAGGTTTCCGGGCCGACCGCCGGTTCCAGGGTTTGGCCTGCCGGGTATCTGCCTAGCTCCATCAGCTTTGAAGCAAATTCGGGTGCCTCGGAGGCCCCCGGGGGAAGTTCAAAAAGAAGCCTTTGTGACTTTTGGTAAGCTAGATCATAGGCTGGCGCGAGGGGGTAGTCAGTGCGCCTCAAGATGTGAATGGTGCCGCAGAGGTAAAGCCGACCAGGGCTGCCCTCAATCTCTGCCACCCAGACGCAGCCTCTGGGGGGCGATGCGTTGGGGGCGTGGTCTGCGGTATCTTGGCGGCAGGAGTTGAGAAGGCAGATGGCTCCTAAGGCAAAGAGAGGCGAAAGCAGGCGGCTAGACACGCGGGCAGATAAAGGTGACAGCCCCAAGCCTGGCAAACGGAATCCTGGCGGGAACCTGGCTATCTCAGGGTTTGTGCAGGGCAAGGTAATCTCTGCATTTCTCCTCCCCCATGTATTTGGCGAGCAGCTTGGGGTCCGTCTCGGTCAGGTCCACCAGGATGAGTCCATCAATGACTGAGGAAAATTCCTTATCCACATTGAAGCTGAGGATGGTGCCACTGAGGCGCAGGTAGTGCTTTAGCAGGATGGGGATGCCTTTCCCATCGGTCTCTAGGCTGGAAATCAGAGCGGAGCAGTCGTCCACATCTTGGAGTTCAGCGCTGATAAATTCACGCATCAGTCGGCGGCCACGCAGGTAGCGGAAGGGGTTGCGCGGTTTGACAAAGCTGGCGAGATCCTCGTGCAGGCAATTTTCCTGGAGGAACTCGACCATGAATTTACGACTCAGCTTGTCGTAGTCCTTGCTGATGCTGACGGGGCCAAAGAGCTTGGTGTAGCTCGGGTGGCGGCTGATCCAGTGAGCGATGCCTTTCCACAGCAGGGGCAGGGAGGAGAGGTTGCGCTGGTAGTCTTTGATGATGAAGCTGCGGCCCATCTCCACGGCATTTTGCAAGTTGGCGAGGAAGGGCTTTTCAAATTTGAAGAGCGTGTTGGTGTAAAGCCCCTTGGGGCCGTATTCTCGCAGGATGATGTCTGCGCGCCCGAGGCGGTAGGCTCCGGCGATGCGCTGGGCCTTTTCATCCCAGAGAAAGAGATGCTCGTAGTAACGGTCAAAGCGGTCTAGGTCGATGTCCTGACCGGTGCCCTCACCGACTTGGCGGAAGGTGACCTCCCGCAGGCGGCCAATTTCTCGGAGGACTTCGGGGATTTCGTGGGAGTGGGCACAGAATACCCCTAGCCCTCCCTGGCTGACGAGGCAGGCTCCATGTGCTCTCAGGGCTTCGACTTCCTGGAGGATACGTTGGTGCCGCTCTTCGGCACGAGAGCCTTCGGGGTCATCCAGCCGATCTTCGGCGCTGCTCTCCTGCATATCCGTGCCAGGCATCCGGCGTTCTGCCAGAACCATGGTATGAAGGCGCAGGTATTTGGTCAGGGATTCATCATCTTCAAATTTGCGCAGCTTGCTAAAGGGTAGAGCGCTGCCGACACGCATTTCGACGGTGCGCCCCTCTTGGTTGGCGAACTCTCTGAGCAGTAGGCCGGTACGTAGCCGCGGGTGGATGACACCAGCGGCGTGGAAAAGAGTGCTGTTTCCGCCAGGGAAGAACACAGGCAGCACGGTGGCTGAGGTGCGGCGCACGAGGGAGCCTATGTGCCTACTCCAGGGAGCTTCTTCGATGCCCTTGCCAGGTTTGTAGGCAGAGACTTCACCGGCAGGGAAGATGAGCAGCGCGCCGCCTGCCTTGAGGTGGGAAAGGGCTGCCTTCATGCCCTGGAGGTTTTCTTTCGCCGCCTCTGGGCCGCCAAAGGGGTTCACGAGGATCGCGTGCTCCCGCACCTCAGGAATGGTGCCGAGCAGGGCATTGGTCATGATTTTTAGGTCTGGCCGGTGCCTACCCACATAACAGGCGAGGGCACAGGGGTCCAGGATGCCGAAAGGGTGGTTGGCAACGATGACCAGAGGGCCGGAGCGTGGAAAATCAAAGCCAGGTAACTCATGGATCTGGAGATTTGCCTGGATGGTCTGGATCACGGCCTGGAAAAATGCACCGCAAGTGCGCTGCTCGACCGGCAGGTTTTGGTAAATGCGGCTGCTCTGCCTGTGTACCTGGTCAAAATCTTGCAGGCCGAGCAGACGCTCCACCATCCCACCGGCGACGCGATAGAGCGCCTGCTGCAAGGGGGAGCGCAGATGAGCGCTAAGGTCGAAAATCATGGCTGGCTAGGTGGCGGTAGCGGCAGACAGCCCAGAAAGCCAGATTGTGCAAGCCAAGAAAAGTCACTTTCTGGTGACATGCAGAGGCTCCGTCAGACCCTGAATGTTAGCGGCCTAGGCTGACCAGCAGCTTATCGAGATCTACCAGGGAGTGCGCCCAGTGGATCGGTAAATCCGGGAGGTTTTCCTGGTAGCCACGCGCAGCCCGCCCACCGACGAGGAGGTCCACTTCTGCGGGCAATAGCTGGCGCAGCCGCCGCAGTTTGTCCTCCGTGACGGGGCATTTTTCTGGATAAACGACACTCAGGGCGACGGCACGCGCTTTCCGGGCACGGGCGCAGGCGGCGATCTCCTCAATCGGCAGGCTGGCACCGAGGTAGGTGATCCGCCAACCTAAGTCACGCGCAGAGGCCGCCGCCAGCATGGCACCCAGCTCATGCATTTCTCCAGAGGGGGTGGTAATGATGATCTCAGGGGCGCTCTCCGCAGTCTGGCTGCCAGGCACGGGGGTCATCAATAGTTCACGGATGACGGAGGTGGCCACATGCTCATGGGCGGGCCGCAGATTGCCCGCCTGCCATTCACGCCCGATCATTTCAATGAGGGGGCAGATGACATGGTGCAGCATCCCGCGCTGGCCAAACTGCTGCCGAGCGCGCTGGAGCAGGCGGCGGAGCCGGTCGCTATCATAGAGCCGACTGGCCTCCAGCCCTAGTTTGACGAAGTCTTCAGGCTTTTCCAGGGAAGGGGAGGCATCGACGCTGAAAGTCGCTGCCGGGCCTGGGCTGCCCCGAGTCAAGAGTTGGTCAGAAAGTTTTTTCAGCTCCTCGGTGGGCAGGCGCGCCACATTGCCGATCCGGTGCCCCCCCTCGGTCAGTTCACGCAGTAGTTTCAGCCGTTGGATGGCCTCCTCACAATACATGCGCCGGTTTGTGCCTGTGCGGCTGGGATTTAGGGCATTGTAGCGCCGTTCCCAGATGCGGATCACATGAGGGCTTAAACCGCTGAGCTGGCTGGCCATCTGGATAGAGCAGGGCATGGATGAAGGGCGTGGGTTAGGCAAATGGTGGGTGAGAATGAGCGGTTGCCCGTTGTCTAATTTGCAGGCAAGCACTTTCCTTTACGCGCCTATGCCGGGCGCGGATACACCGCCTTTTTTCCCATGCTAAATCACATCTGGGCTACGCTGCTATTTGTTGGGTTGATCGTCGCTGGTCTGCTGGGGCGCTTTACCGGGGAGGGCAGCGTGATCGACGCCGCCATGGCCGGGGCAAAAAACGCCGTCATGAGCATCGCCCTACCTCTGGCGGGCATGATGATGTTTTGGCTCGGGATGCTGCGGCTGCTGGAAAAAGCAGGTGTGCTGGGTGCGCTGGTGAGGGCGCTCTCCCCCCTGCTGCGTCGCCTTTTCCCAGATGTGCCCACGGGGCACCCGGCCATGAGCGCCATGGTGATGAACCTGTCTGCAAACATGCTGGGCCTATCGAACAGCGCCACGCCGATGGGGCTGAAGGCCATGGGGCACCTGCAGGAGCTAAACCCGCACAAGCAGACGGCCAGCAATGCGATGATCACCTTCCTGGCGCTGAACACGGCGGCATTTACCCTCATCCCGGTCTCGGCGATGAATTTTCTGAATGCTG
>JAIWOJ010000163.1 GCA_020216965.1 Prosthecobacter sp. | reverse complement strand
CCAGCTCATCCACCGCCGCCTGGGCGGGCCGCAGCCGCTCCTCAGCCTGCGCCTTCAGCTCGTGATAGACGGCGAGCATCCGTCCTGCTGCCTCCAGGCCGCGCGCTTCATCGCTGCCCCTCATCGCGGTCAGCTCACGACTGGCCGCATCCGGCGTATCCAGGCCCAGCGTGGCCGCCTGCCAGATCCACTGCTCCCAGCGCTGCACCCGCTCTTTCAAAACCTCGCGCGCGGTGTCGGCGGTGGCGTTCAGGGTGGTCAGCCGCTTCTCGATCTCGCGCAGCTTCGCGCGATTCTCCGCCAGCCGCGATCCCTGGTCGCCCAGGGCCGCGCGCGCCGACTCCACTTGATGCCGCAGCTCATCGCGCTCCCGCACCGCGCGGGCATGATCCTCCTGCTGGCTGGCGTGCTCAGCCCGGCGCTCCTCCAGTTTGGCGCTGCGTGCGGTCAGGTTTTCCAGGGCCTCCTCATGCTTCAGCGCCTCCGCCAGATGGGCAAAAAGCGCCGCCTCGCGCCGCGCATGATGCCAGGCCTGGTGATGCGTGGCGATCTGCTTCAGCCGCTCCAGTTGGTCGTGCATCTTCGCCAGCCGTTCCTGTGCGCGGCGATGCGCATCCACGCTGGCTTTGACCGCGCGCACATCGGGCATGCCGGGCTCCAGCAGGAACTCGCGCACGAACCGCTCGAAGTTGCTCTCCGGCTCAAAGGCCATCGCGCGTGGCAGCGTCTTGGCCATCTGCTCCTGGTCAAAACACAGCCGCGACCGCAGCGCCATCTCGCTCAGGTAGGTTTGCTGGCGATCCCAGGCGTCGCCATCCAGGTCACGCTTCAGGTGCGTGCGGAACGCATCCTCGGGCAAAAAACGCATCGCCTGCGGCCCCGCCTCTGCTTCTAAAAAGTCCGACCACTCCAGCCGTCCCCCAGCACGGAACCAGACGGTCGAGGGCTTGGCCGTCGGCCCTTCATATTCAATGCGCGCGCCCCAGGTCTCGCGGCGTGGCTCTGCCTCGCCCGGCTGCAGCGGCCAGGTGAATTCCAGCGCCGCCAGCGTCACGCTGCTCGGCCGCAGGTAGCGCTCCTGGCCATCGCGGCCCGTGGTGTTGGTGTCGCACAGGCAGTAGCCGCGCAGGGTGCGCCCGCTGCCTGCGCCGGCGGCGGCTTTATTGAAGCGGCTCTGCTGCTCCCCCAGCATCACAAACTGGATCAGGTCCAGCAGCGCGCTTTTGCCCGAGCCATTGGCACCAGTGATGAGCGTCAGCCCCGCCACATCGATGAACTGCCGGTAGCCATACCAGTTCACCGCCAGGATGCGGCTCAGGGTGATGCGTCGGCCCGCGCTCATGCTTCCAGCGCTGCGCCCTCCTCTGCGCGCTGGCCTGCGGCAGGCTGAAACGCCTCCACCCGCGCCTGCCATTCCTCCACCGAATCAAACGGGATGACGCGCGCCAGGCTGGGCAGGATCTCGATTTGCAGCTCGCCAAGCTGCGTCATGCCCTCCGGTTTCGCCGTGCGGATCAGCCGATGCCGCCGCAGCCGGGCGAACACGTCCTCCAGCACCTTCGCGGTGGGCGGCTCGATCTGGTCAAAAAACACCCTCAGCGCCGACCAGAGCTGGTCCACCGTGACGATCACCGCCTCCTGCAGGCCGCTGCTGCGCTCGTCATCGTAAAGCCGCCACAGCGCCAGCAGCACCAGCGTCTCCGCCTTGTCAAACCGCGCCAGCAGCAGGCAGGACTCCGTGCGCGGCCGCGCCTGGATCAGCGAGTTGTCCTCATCCACGATCAGCTCCAGCGCCAGCGGTGCCAGGTAGTCCTCCAGGTGGGCACGGTAATGATCGCGCGCCAGCAGGTACAGCTCCCGCCCGCCGCCCTCATCCCCCAGCAGCACCCCACGCCCGATCAGCTCCGCCAGCACCTCCCGCAGCCGCGCCCGATCCTCCACCGGCACATCGTGCCAGAAGCGGGGCCAGAGCGGATCATCGGAAGCGGGCATGGGGAAGTGAGAGAGGTAGAACAGGGCGGGATGGTGACAAGGCGAAAGGCAGGCTGAAGGCGTTCGCTGGAATTCAAACGCTGTTTCTTACTCCAGCGGTGAAATGTCCGACCGAATCTTCTGCAATCGCTCGCGCGTGCCGTGCAGAGCGCACCAGTGTTCAATGTAGGGCCAGTCCAGCTTATCTCCCTGCACCACGATCATGCTGTCAACATCCACGAGATCCTGGGGGCGCGCCCACCTCAATTTCTGGATGATCATGTCCTCGGCGCTTGCCGTCCAGGCATCGCGCCCGCAGAAAACCTGCCGACGAAGCCTCTTTCGGCTCCACATTGAGAGGTGATGAGGATCCGAGCTGAGCATGAACAGCTCCACATCGAACGCCGTTGTGCGGTGCTTCAAGATGTGGCGCTTGGTGCCAGTCAGAGTTTCGACATAGACCTGGGGATCGAGCACAAACTGTGAATCTGCTTCCCGGAGAAAAGCTGTGAACTGCGGTTCTTGCATCTGGATGACCAGATCGAAGTCCTTCGTGGCACGGGGAATCATGTAGTTCATGCACGCCACCGAACCTCCCACCATGCAGGAGACGCCAGAGCGGTCCGCCGCCTCGAGAATGAAGGCAACCAGTTCGCTTTGCTTCATAATGCCTTCTCCATGGGAATGAAGAGCCCCCGGTCTTCGCGCTTCCGCAGCCGGGCGAGCCTTTCCCTTAATAAGGAAGTTGCCGTCTCATCATCTGCATCCGGATGAGAATCCTTCACCGATGACATCATGATCTCGAAGGCGAAGTCAGTCATCTCCATCGCTTCGGCAAGACGCTCCTCAGCAGTTTGATTCCGCGCTCGGATTACGCGGTCGCGCCGAATGGCATCCATCAGCGGATGGAGTTCAGGGGGACTTTGTGTGAGTTGCATGGCGCAATGCTATTCTGAAGGAGATTCGTGCCAAGATTCAAACCATATCACCCCTGCCTCGTGATCGCAAACCGCTCCACGCGGTAGCGCACCGGTTTCTCGCTGCCTTCCTGGCGGACCGATTGATCATCCATCGGCACCTTTTCCGGTTGCAGGCCGTTTTCACGGCGCGGGCCGTTGACGCTCCAGCGCACCCGTTTTCCGCTCAGGCTGGGCGCTTGCTCGTAGGCCACGGCGGCCAGCAGGTCCAGCAAGTCATCCGCTGTCTCCAGCGTGATCTCGTCGGTGCTGGCGGTGCCGCCTTTTTCGGAGATGAGTCGGCTCACCAGGCGGGCCGCGCGCTGCGGGGTGAGTGCCAGGCGCTGCCGTTCCTTCCAGGCTGCCAACACATCGTCTTCATCCTGCCGCTCCGCTTGCCCTGGGGCAAAGGAAAGATCCACCGGCGACTTCACCCGACGCGGCTTGTAGAGCGACTCCGTGCCAAAGAAAAACTTCGCCTCCACGCAGAGCGTGGGGAAGTCCGCAGGCAGCCCGACCAAGTCAGAAAATCGGGCACCGGCGTGTGCTGTGTTCACGGCCTGGCAGTAGGCCTTCACTAGCTCCGGCTTGCGCCCGCGCAATTCGGTTTGATAGCGGTAGCGCTGCTGGGAAAGCCGGTTGAAAGCCGCCATGCGCAGATCAATCGCGTCCGCGCGCCGTTTCAATCCGCCCAGGTCGCGCTCCAGCCGCACCAGGGACCGCACGGCGCGATCGTAGGCTTCTCGATCCTCGTAGCCGTAGTGCTCGCGTAGGCCCTGGGCCAGCTTTTCCCGCAGTAGCGGCTCCTCCTGCCGCTCCGCCAGCCGCGCCCGTGCGGCCTCGATGCGCGATAGCAGCCCGCCGCGCCGCAGCGCGTCATAGCAGACCATGTGCTGGCCTTGGCTGAACTCGTTGTAGAGAAGATGCAGCGTGTCTGCCGCTGATCCGCGCTGGCGCTGCCGCTGCTCAAAGCCCGACACCAGCTTCTCCACGCCATGCAGTTGCTCGATTGCTCGCTCCAGGCGCTGGGGCAGGTCGGTGACGGTGGAGCGCAGTTGATCCGCGTCATTGAGCACCGGTTCCAGCACGTTCTTTTCCTCCAGCGTCTGGCAAAGGCCGCGCAGGGTGTCGGCAAAGGTGCGCAGCTCTGCCACCTCATCCTCCGCCATATCCCGCAGCATGCGCAGCAGCGGCCGCAAGCCGGGCGAGATGACGGCCCAGCGGTCGTGCAGGCCCAGGGTCTGATCCTCCAGCCATCCCGCCGCCAGCAGCCGGTTAAAAAATTGCCCCGCGCGCTGCCGTGCGTCCCGCAGCGCGGCACCTTCATCGTCAGCCAGCAGGGAAGTGGGGTGGCAGGCGAGCACCTCGCGGATGATCTCCAGTGTCTCCTTGTGCGCCAGCCGCCCGGCCTCGCCCGCTTCCTCAATCAGCCGGTCCGCGCAGTCCACATAGACCGGTGCCGAGGGCCGCGCCAGCGGGCGGAAAAAGTCTGCGGAGACACTGCGGCAGAGGCGGGTGCTGAGGGTTTCGGCGGGCATGGCAGTGAGAAGGCGCGTTTCCTCATTAAGATCAAGCGGCGAACCCTGGGCCGGGGTGCTTTCCCCACCGCCATTCCTCAGGGGGGCGCGGACGGACCTTGCCAGCCTGACTGCTTGGACTAAATGCGCAGCATGTCAGACATCGCTGCCAATCTCGAACGCATCCGTGAACGCATGAAGACTGCCTGCGAGCGTGCGGGCCGCAGGGCAGGGGAGGTGGAGCTGGTGGCCGTCTCCAAGACCAAGCCTGCTGAGGTCATCCAGCAGGCGGTGGATGCCGGGCAGCTTCTTTTTGGGGAAAACCGCGTGCAGGAGGTCATGCAGAAAAAGCCACTGCTGCCAGCGTGCGTCCGCTGGCACCTGATCGGGCCCCTTCAATCCAACAAGGTGCGGAAAATCCTGCCGCTGGTGGAGATGGTGGAGGCTGTGGACTCCCTAGACATCGCACGCGATATCAACCGCATCGCTGCCGAGCTTGGGCTGCACCCGAAGGTGTTGCTGGAGATCAATGTGGCGACTGAATCTAGCAAGCATGGTTTTAGCGCGGATGCGGTTCGCGAGCAGTTGGACGCGCTCTACAGCCTGGACCGCCTCTACATTCAGGGGCTCATGTGCATCCCGCCCTTTGATCCCACGCCAGAGCATTCGCGGAAGTATTTCCAGCAACTGCGGACCCTGCGGGACGAGCTGGAAACCCAGGGCGGCGCGCCGCTGCCGATGCTCTCCATGGGCATGAGCCATGATTTCGAGGTCGCGATTGAGGAAGGAGCCACGCTTGTGCGTGTCGGCACGGCCATTTTCGGCGGACGTTGAAGTGCCTCAGCCCACCATCAGCTCCACCGGGCAGTGGTCGGAGCCATGCACGTCATCGCGGATCTTGCAGCCCTGCAGCGCGTGTTTCAGGCTTTCTGAGGCCAGCCAGTAGTCGAGCCGCCAGCCGATGTTCTTGGCGCGTGCATCCGGTGTGCGCTGCGTCCACCAGGTGTAGCGTCCGGGTGACTTGTCGAACTCGCGAAAGACATCCACAAAGCCTGCCTCCAGATGGCGGGTGAAGCTGGCGCGCTCCTCATCGCTGAAGCCTGGGTTCATGCGGTTGCTCTTCGGGTTCGCCAGATCGATTTCTTGGTGGGAGACGTTGAGGTCGCCACAGCAGAGCACGGGTTTGGTTTTTTCTAGTTTCTTCAAATGGGCGCGGAAGGCGTCGTCCCAACTCAGACGGTAGGATAGACGCGCCAACTCTGCCTGGGAGTTTGGCGTATAGACCGTGACGAGGTGAAAGTCCGGGAACTCGGTAGTGATGACACGACCTTCCCGATCATGCTCGGCGATGCCCATGCCGAGGGACTCTGATTTCCAGGGCACGCGGCTGAGGATGCAGGTGCCGGAGTAGCCCTTCTTTTCCGCACTGTTCCACACTGCCTGGTAGCCAGAGAGAAAGGACAAGTCCAC
>JAIWOJ010000162.1 GCA_020216965.1 Prosthecobacter sp. | reverse complement strand
TACCTGGATGCAGGCGGCGAGGGGAGCTCCAACCTATGCCTGAATGCTGAGACCGGGGCGGTGATCTGGAAAGCTGGAGACGGAGAGGCTGGCTATGCCTCCCCCTACATGGCGCGGCTGCATGGCATGGACACACTGGTGCTCTTCAAAGGCCAAGGGCTAGAACTCCGCACGGCAGATGCGGGCAGGCTGATTGCCCGCCACGCGACGGAGACGCGGGATTTTTGTAACTGCGCCACACCTGTGCTCAGCGGCGATAGCCTCTTTATCTCACACACGGGAAACATGGGTGCTCGCTTGCTCAAAGCCGATGCAAGCACGCTGACGGAAGTGTGGAGCGACCGCGAGATCGGCCTGCTTTTCCACTCTGGGATGCCTGTGGGGGCGGATAAGTTGCTCATCTTCAATGACCAAGTGCGCGGTTCCAATGACCTTCGCCTGCTTGATTTGAAAACTGGGAAAACGATCTGGAAAAACACGGAGATCGAGAAAGGCACAGGTCTCATCACCCCAGACGGGCATGCGTTGCTCTTAACGAGCAAGGGCGAGCTGGTCTTGGCAAGGGTGCTTGAGGACGGGCTGGAAATCCTGCACCGCGTGCAGGTGCTCGGTGGAAAGTGCTGGGTGCAGCCTGTGCTCAGCCATCACAGGCTGCTCTGCCGAAACAATGAGGGCAGCACGGTCTGCCTAGACCTGAGGTAGCCTCTCCAGGGCAGCCCGCTGCTGGCTCACTCAGGGATAGAGCACACGCATGAGATAGAGGCCACAGGCTGGGGCGGTCTGATTGCTTTGGAGCCCCTCGGGGCAAGTGAGCAGGTCCGTCAGCCAGGCCAAGTCAGCACGCCCGCGGGCGATGTGGATCATGGTGCCGGTAATCATGCGCACCATTTTGTAGAGGAATCCGTCGCCTTCGAACTCCAGCTCCACGAGGTCACCCACTTCCCTCACCTCCACGCGGTGCAGGGTGCGGGTGGTTTTTTCTGGCGTGGCGCGGCGCTGGGTCTCCGGCATGTCGCCGCGGTTGGCGGAAAGGCGGGCAAAGTTGTGCGTGCCGGTGAGGGCGGCAGCGCAGGCGCGTAGTTTTTCTAGATCCAAAGGCCCGTGGATGTGCCAAGCGCGGTCAGCCTCAAAGGGGGAAAGCAGGCGGGGCCGCCAGATGCGGTAGCGGTAGATTTTGCCGATGGCATCAAAGCGGGAATGAAAGCTGGGGGCGACCTCTGAGACCTCCGTGATGCGGATGGTGAGGGGCAGGCAGGCGTTGATGGCATCGCGCCAGGCAGCGCCGCTCATGCGGGCGGTGGTGGGCACGTCGCCGTGGGCTACCTGGCCGAGGGCGTGCACGCCAGCATCCGTGCGGCCGCTGCCGTGGATGCGGGTCTGGATGCGCGTGGCCTTGCGGATGGCGCGCTCGATTTCATCCTGGATGCCGCCGCCGCCGTCCTGGCTCTGCCAGCCGCGCCAGGGGGTGCCGCAGTAGGCCACGGTCAGGCGCAGGCGCTTCCAGCCTTCAGGCGGGCCGTGGTTCAGGCCGAGGCTACTTTCGACGTCGCTTCGGCTGCTCATCGGTCCAGGGTAGGTCGTAGGCGCTGTCGGGCAGGAGGAAGGCCTCTGGGCCACGCCGGGTGTTTAGGTAGTCCTGCAGGATGACCACGGCAGCGAGCTGATCGACCACCTGCTTGCGCTCGCGCGGATCGGTGACGCCGGAGCGTGAGAGCGCGGCCTCCGCCTCCACGGAGGAGAGGCGCTCATCGACGAACTCCACCGGCACCTCGTGGTCCAGGGCGCGCTCCAGCTCCTTGGCAAAATGCTCCACGCGCTCTGCGGCCTCACCTTTCCGCCCGTCCATGTGGTAGGGCATGCCGAGGATGATTTTGGCGACGCGCTTTTCCCGCGCGATGCGGGCGATGGTCTCCACGGCATGGTCCCGCGCGTCCACGGTGCGCAGCGGGCTGGCGACGAGCTCCATCTCATCACTCATCGCCAGCCCGATGCGGGCGGTTCCGTGGTCGATGGCGAGGATGCGTGGCATAGGCTTTGATGCGTTCTAGGCCGTGATTGGCGGCTGGCAAGGCTGGCTTCATGGGAAGCGAAAGCTAGGCGCGGTTTTGCGCGTGATGTTCCCCCCCCCATGAAGACCGCCGCCGCTGTGCTCTGCATTTGCCTCCCTGGCCTGCTCTTGGCTGGGGACTGGAAATCCATCCCACCTGACCTCACCGTGCCGGAGAGCCGCGCTGGCGAGCCCCAGCCAGGTGCCCGGGTGCGGCAAACGACGGCGGGCTGGGAAAACAGCGCCGTCTATCATCTGCTGCATCTGCCTGTGGATTGGCAGCCGAGGGGGCGGTATCCATTGATCATCGAATATCCCGGCAATGGCCCCTACGCGGACGCGCGTGGGGATACCTGCGAAGGCAACGTGGAAAGCTGCCTGCTAGGCTACGGCATCAGCGGGGGAAAAGGTGCCATCTGGGCAGCGCTGCCATTCATTGAGGTCGTGGAGGACCGCGCCCAGAATGCCCAGAGATGGTGGGGGGATGTCCGTCAGACCCGCGATTACTGCGTGAAAACCGTGCGTCATCTGTGCCAGACGCTGGGCGCTGACTCGGGGCGGGTTTTCCTCGCTGGCTTTTCGCGCGGCAGCATCGCCTGCAACTTCATCGGGCTGCATGATGACGAGATCGCGGCGCTCTGGCGCGGCTTCATCTGCCACAGCCATTATGATGGTTCGCGCGCCTGGCCCGGCACGGGGGGCGCGGCAGACGCGCTGGAGCGCCTACGGCGATTAAGAGACCGCCCGCAGTGGATCAGCCAAGAGGGCAGCACGCAGGTCACTGAGCAACTGCTGCGTGCTTCAGGCTTGGACGGGCGATGGACGTTTGTGGCGCTGCCTTTCCCCAACCACACAGCGGCCTGGGTGCTGCGCGATCTGCCAGAGCGCCGCCGCTTGCGCGCATGGTTTGCTGAGGCACTGCAAGAAAAATGACGATGGCCCGCACAAAAACCTAGTATCCGCCGACACAGCCGCTAGCGTCCGCGCCTGTGATGAATTTTGGCTTCAGTCTCACTAGGGTAGCGCTGGCAGGGTGCCTGGCGGTAGCTTTCACGGCAAACGCAGTGGACGGCGCGCGTGTCGTTTTGAAAAACGGTTCCGAGCTGGCCGGGCAACTGCTGCGCGAGCGCGATGATTCTCTGATGCTGGATCTTGGCTTCACCGTACTCAACGTGCCGCGTGCTGAAATCGCCCGTGTGGACAAGATCAATGACACCCCGCTGGCTGCAGCGGCCTCTAGCACCCGTGGCGAGGACATTTACTATGTGGAGCCTGGCCGCGAACCGCTGCCGGTGGAAAAAAACGTCGAGCGCGTGGCGGAGGCTGTGGTGCAGATCCAGACTGCCTCTGGCCTAGGATCCGGCTTCATCATCAACAAGCTCGGCTACGTCATCACCAACCAGCACGTCATCGCTGGAGAGCGTGAGATCACCGTCGTCGTGTATCGGAAAAAGCCGGACGGGCTGGAAAAGCAGGCCTTCACCAAGGTGAAGATCATCGCCATGAACGGCTTCCTAGACCTCGCCATCCTGCAAATCGATGACCCGGCCGTGGAGACGCTGCCGTTTGTGCCCATCGGCGATTCCGATAGCCTCACCCAGGGCCAGGGCGTCTTTGCCATCGGCAGCCCGCTGGGGCTGGAGCGCAGCGTCTCCCAGGGCATCGTCAGCATCAAGGCGCGGGAAAGCAGCGGGCGCTGGTACATCCAGAGCACCACACAGATCAATCCCGGCAATTCCGGCGGCCCGCTTTTTAACAGCCGCGGGGAGGTCGTCGGCGTGAACAACATGAAGGCTGCCGGCATCGGCGTGGAGGGGCTGGGCTTCTCCATCCCCGCGAACGTGATGAAACTCTTCCTGAAAAACCGCGACGCCTTCGCCTTTGACCCGCGCAACCCTAATGCCGGCTTCCGCTACCTGCCGCCGCCCGCGCCCCCCAGCGCAGAGGAGACGCCCAAACAGCCCTAAGCGTAGATCCTGATTCGAAAGCAAACCCAAGATTCGACTCGCCATCCAGAGCCCCACGCCCTTGATCGCCCCCTCACTTAAAAAACCCATGAAACCCATCTTCACCCTCCTCGCCGCCATCGGCCTCACTCTTCCCGCCATCGTGCAGGGGCAGCAGCTTGAGAGCTGGCTAAAAATCCTGCCCCCCAACACCGTCGGCTATTTCGCCGTAAAAAACGCCCCAGAGCTGCTGGCTGACTGGGAAGGCAGCGGTTTTGGCCGCCTCATCGCCGATGAAGAGATCAAAAAATGGATGGCCCCCCTCTACAAAGACGGTGAGGCCGCCTGGGACAGCGCTTTGAAAAAAGAGACCGGGGAAGGGCTGCACGCCAACCTCCAGCACGTCACCGGCTCTGCCATGCTCGTGTTCGCGGCAGACTCTCCTGAGGATTTCAATCAAATGGGCAGCACTGGCGCGCCCTTCCTGATCCTCCTGGAGGTCGGAGATCAGCAGGCAAAGCTGGAGGAACTCATCACCAAAAGCCGCAAGGAATCCCTCGAAAAGCACCCTGAATGGAAGGAGATCACCCGCGACATCGCAGGCGTGCCCCTGCAAGTGCTGGCCCACTCTGAGGAGCCTGACGCGAAGATCGACACCGCCCATGCCTTCGTGGACGGCGTGCTCGTTTTTGGCGATAAGCTGGCGCTCTTTGAGCACTACCTGCCCGCGCTCAAGACCCAAACGGCGCAGACTTCCGACACCGTCGCGGGCCACCTCGCCCGCATCAGCCAGCACGCGGATGGCACTGGCGATGTCACCTTTTATCTCAATGGAGAAACGCTCATGAAATGGGCAGAATCTGGCCTGGCAGAGGCCATGAAGACCAGCAAAAGCCCCGTGCCGCTGGACCCAAAAGCCATCCTCTCCGCCCTTGGGCTCAACGAGCTACAGTCCATCGGCGTCAGCGTGGACTTCACGGCAGCCCAGGCGCGCACAGATGCCGTCATCCTCCACCCAGAGAAGCCGCAGGGTATCCTCACCCTGCTGCGCGGCACCCAGGCCGAGGTGCCCCAGCCAGCCTTCTTCCCTGCGGATATTCTCGGTGCTCAGGTCATGCGCCAGAGCCTAGGCGGTATTTGGGATAGCATACTAGGCATGGTGAATAAGCTAGGCCCCGTGGCCATGGTAGCCACCGTGCAGATCGGCCAGATCGAGCAGCAGATGGGCTTTAGCATCAAGGACGACCTCTTCGGCAGTCTGGAAGACGAATACATCCAGGCCAATGCAGGCACCGCCGAAGCGCCCAGCCAAGTCATGGGCTTCAAGGTGCGGGATCGCCAGCGCCTGGCCGGCGCCCTGGAGAGCCTGAAGCGCTTCATCGGCCAGGGCTTTGGGGCCGCCTTTGAGGATAGCGAATACCTCGGCCACACCATCAGCACCTACCGCGCCAGTCAGGCCGCCGCGCCCGGCACTGCCTCCATGGAGATCGCCTACTGCCTGGCAGACGGCTATCTGCTCTTCAGCACGGGCAGCCAGGAGCTGCTGAAAAAGCTGCTCGCCCGCATGAAAGAGCCCAGCGGCCCCAGCATCTGGGATAGCCAGCGCACCCAAGATCTCATCGCCGCCCTGCCCGCAGGCTATGTGGGGCTCAGCGTCGCTGATGCCAGTGAGCAACTCCTCACCATCATCAACGCCATGTCCGCCGTGCAGAAGCAGACCGCCGGGAAAAAGAAAAGCACACCGGCGAAGAAAAAAGGCCCAGGCAAGGCAGCTAAGGATGCGGCTGAGGCAGCGGATAGCGGCAGCTCGGACGGCCCGGCCACCTGGTTTGATGCCAGCGCCCAGCCTGGGCCTGAAGTCTTCAAAAAATACCTCGGCACCGAAGTCGGTGGCACCTATTCCCACCCCCAGGCCATCCACT